>NZ_JCBANA010000044.1:0-55925 GCF_059760725.1 Achromobacter sp. 1014246743 | reverse complement strand
GCGCTCCGGCGGCCGCCGGATCGCCGGCCGCCTCGATCACGACCCGGCGGCCGGATTCGAGCTGCAGCGCCACGTTGCCGTTCGGGCCCAGGGCCAAGCCGTCCATGCCGATGTGCTCGCCGAAGGCGCCCAGCGCGCGGTCCAGGCTGTTCATTCGTATTCCTCGTCGATGGCCGCGTCCAGGGCCAGTTGCGCCGCATTCAGGACGGATTGGCGGGCGTCCAGGTCGGGAAACATGGGCACCGGCAGGTCCTTGAGCACGGCGCGCAGCCCGCCCAGGAACACGATGCGGGCGCCGACCGTGTCCACGCCATGGCTGGATGCCAGTGCGGAAAAGCGCGATTCCGACACCCATTTCTCGTTGCTGACGTTGACCAGGTCCTGCATCAGGCGGTCGGCCGCCAGTGTCTTGCCGTGTTCGGTGGCCAGCTTCTGGCCCAGTTCGGCGCAGCCGTCCAGCACCGTCACCGCCACGCCCAGCTGATACAGGTCCTGCATCAGGGCGTGCAGCCGGTCCGGGTTGGTGGACGGGCGCGCGGCGGCCAGGTCCTGCCCCAGCGCCTGGATCAGCTGCTGCAAGCCGCGGCCCGCGTCCTTGCCGCCGAAGCGCTCCAGCGCCAGGGCCAGGGTCTTGGCCAGCGACGATTCGCCCAGCACCACGTCCTGGTAGGTGCGCTGGAAGTCGGCGATGCCGCGGGCGTCGTCGGCATAGCCGGCCGCCGCGCCGATGGTGTTCAGGCTGGCGCGTATCTGCGGGCCGCTTTCCAGTTCCAGGTCGGCCAGGGCTTCACGCAGGCCGTCCAGCACGTCTTCGGGGGCGCCTTCGCTTTCGCCCTGGCGCAGCGCGTATTGCAGCCCCAGGTATTGGCGGGCCGCATCGCCGAACGCCTGGGCCGCGGCCTGGCGCGGGTCGGCCTGGCCGGCCAGCAGGTGGCGCGCGAGCTCGATCAGTTTTTCCTGGGCATCGGCGTCGTGGGCCTCGGCCAGGAAGCCGATGATGGCTTCGGCGCTGAGCAGTTGCAGGGGCGCCTCGCGGCCGACCTTGCGTTCGGCGTGGTGCTTGTCCTCGGCCTTCTCGGCCATGTGCAGGCTGAGCTCTTCGGCGGAATCCGCCAGCGACACCTCGCCGTCCACCTTCATCGCGGTCTGGCCCAGCATCGTGCCGACCTGCGGCTGGCCGGACTGGACATCGGCGTGCGCGGTCGAGGACGAGAAAGCGGAAGAAGCGGGCAGGCCGGTGTCGATACGGTTCATGGGGACGCGGGTAGGCGGCGGGCGAGGGCCGCGCATGGTCTGGGGTAGTAACGGTTGGGGCGGGAAAGTTCCATCCTTCTTGCAGGGAACCAAGCCCGGGCAACGGTTACGTACACGGGGCAGGCCGAGTTGCCATGGGCGCCGGTGCTGCGATGCCGAATTTAAGGGTTAACCCGTGATGGTTCTGGTGCGCGCCGCGGGCAGCGGGCGGCCGTCAAAGGAGAATGGAATGTCTACGGTTTCCGGATTGGGAGTGGGTAACGTTGCGGGCATGGACCTGTCCAGCATGGACCTGGAGACCGCACTGATGACGGTGCAGACCCAGCGTTCGCAGATGCTGGAAGACGCCCTGCGCCAGCAGCTGGATGCGGTGAACGGCCGCAATGCCCAGATGGCGGGCATGAACGAGGCCATGAACGCCAAGACGGCAGACAACCTGAAGCTGGAATCGGCCAACGTCAGCCTGCAGGACCAGATCGGGCAGTTGAAAGACCTGCAAGGCCGCCTGTCGGCCAGCAAGTGCCCCAATCCCGAAGGCTGGTACGGCCTGTCATGGGGGCAGGGCGATGACAAGAAGCTGTCGCACGACACCCTGGCCCAGATCAAGGCGGCCGGCTTGACGATCCCGACCGGCGACGACGCGCCCCGCGACGTCGACCGCAACGGCACCATGGACGCCAAGGGCCGGGTCGTGCAGAACTTCGTGGACCAATTGAACGGCAAGATCGCGGCGCTGGAAGCGAAGATCGTCGACAACGGCAAGACCATCGACGCCAACAAGCAGGCCGTGAACGAGATCAAGTCGTCGCTGGACAACCTGAGCAACACCCAGCAGATGGAAATGCTGCGCCTGCAAAGCCTGACCGGCAAGCGCAACGAAGCCTTCGACGTCATGACCAATTTCCTGAAGAAGATGCAGGAAAGCCGCTCGTCGATCATCGGCAACATGCGTTGAGCCCGGGGCGGCCAATGAACAGGGGCGATCGATGAGCGGACCGGTAAGCGGCAGCCAGCCCGTGCTGGGCGGCGTCGGCCTGGAAAGTTCCAGCGGCGTGCGTGGCGCGGACCTGGTGGGCGCCGACCAGGAAACGGCCATGTTGAGCGTGCAGGGCGAGCGTGGCCGCCTGCTGGACAAGCAGATCGAGACCCAGATCCAGGAATTGCGCGCGCTCAACCGCCGGCTGGAACTGCTCAATACGGTGCAGGCCGGCCTGAAGGCGGTGCAGGCGCAATTCAATGCCGACGCCAAGTACAGCAAGGAATGGGACGATGCCAGCGGCGGCTGGAGCTTTCGCCGCGCCGACGAGATCAACCGGGCGGCGGCCGAGGCCGGCTTGAACCTGGGGTTTGCCTCGGACAGCAATACCTGGCGCCTGTTCGGCCACATGGGCGACATGAAGGAATTCGCCCATGCCTACCTGCCGCCCGACCAGGCCGACCTGCTGGTGAAGTGGCGCGACAAGGGTGATCTGCGCGGGCATTTCGTGGCCGAGACGCTGGTCAAGAAAATGGCCGGCCACGAGGGGTTCATGACGCCCGATTACCCCGGCCAGACCTTGAACCGCTGCCCGGGGGGCATCCGCTACGACTCGGAATACGGCGAACTGCGCCAGGCCGTGCAGCGGGTGCAGGGCGCGATCGACGAGACGTCCAGCCGGCAGCAGGACCAGATGCTGCGCCTGCAGGCCCTGACCAACCGCCGCAACGAGTCGGCGGAAATGCTGAGCAACTACGTCAAGAAGATGCAGGACAGCAAGATGGCGATTTCCGAAAAGATTCGTGGAACCTGAGGCCGGGTTCCGTTACTTACGCTGCATCGTCGGTCAACCGAAACATTGAAGCCGGGCAGCCCGCCCGGGCCAGGAGCTCACCGTGAACGTAAACGTCAACACGTCCAATATCGGAAACATCGGTCAGATCGATCTTTCCAGCATGGATATCGAGACCGCCCTGATGATGGTGCAGTCCGAACGCACCAAGCTGCTGGACAGCCAGCTCAAGAGCCAGATCGAGGAAGTGCAGAAGCGCAACGAACTGACCGGCGCCCTGAACGACATGCAGGCCAAGCTGAACGGCATGAAGGGTTCGCTGGAGTCCAAGGACGCCAAGCCGGGCGACGTGGTCAAGGGCAGCGCCGGCACGCCGACGAATGACGCGCTGGCGAAGGACTACGCCATCCTGGCGTTCAAGCTGGGCATGGACCCGGCGCCGGTCAAGGCCACGCCGGTCAAGGATGCCCAGGGCAACGTCATCAGTGCGAACGTCACCGGCCTGCCGACCCGCGAGGGCCTGGAGAAGGCGATTCCCGACCTCAAGAGCAAGCTGGATGCCGCCAGCAACAGTCAGCAGATGGACATGCTGCGACTGCAAAGCCTGTCGAACAAGCGCAACGAAGCCTTCGACACGATGACCAACTTCGTCAAGAAGATGCAGGACAGCCGTTCGTCGATCATCGGCAACATGCGCTGATCTGCCCCTGATAAATACGCCCACCCCGGAGAACGGCAATGGCCGACACCCAAGACCAGAACATCCAGGACATCATCGAGCGCGCCGAGGCCGCCGTGCGCGACGCCCAGCGGTCCATCGAGGAATCCGACGACAAGCTGCGCAAGCTGGGCCTGGACCCGGAAAAGGTTCGTTCCACGCTGCAGGCGCAGCCGATGGACGAGCGCCAGCGCGACGAGGCGCAGGCCCTGTTCCGCCAGGACATGGAAGCGATCGAACGCGAAGTCGAGCAAGAGGCGGCCTACGCCCGCCAACGCAGCGCCCCGCGCGCCGCGGGCGCGCCGGTCAAGCGTCCGCGCACGATGGTCTGATTCCGAACGCACCAGGAGCCCCCCGATGAATACCGCCGTCCAGGCGCCGATGACCGGCGAAGAGTACGCAGCGCTGCACGACCAGATCGTCGGCCAGTTGGCCCGGGGCGGCAGCCTGGGCCAGCTCAAGGGCATGACCGCCGACGAATGCGAGGCGCTCTACAGCCTGGGCTACGGCCTGTACGAAAAGGCGCGCTATGCCGACGCCCTCAAGGTGCTGGCCTACCTGGTGTCGCTGGACCACACCGAACACCGTTACCTGGTGGCGCTGGGCGCCACCGCCCAGGCCATGGGCAAGCACGCCGACGCACTGCAGCAATACATGGCCGCCACCTTGCTGGACCCGCTGGAGCCGGCCCCGGTGTTCTACGCCGCCCAGTGCCTGCTGGAAATGGGCCAGCCCGACGCCGCGCTGCAATCGTGCGACCTGGCGCTGGCCATGTGCAAACCCGACCGCTACGCCGTGCTGGCCGAACGCGCGCAGGCCCTGCGAACCCTGCTCGCCGCGCGCGGCGCCAAGGAGAATTGACATGATCAACATCAACAACGCCGGCATCAATCCGGCGCTGCTCAATCCCCTGGCCGGCGCCGATGGCGCGCCGCCGCCGGCCGCCGGGTTCACCGAACTGGACGCCACGCAGTACGTGGCCAAGGGCAGCGCGGCCGACAAGCTGGCCGCGCTGGGCCTGCCCCTGCCGTCGGGCAACGCCGCTGCGGGCGCCGCGGACGCACTGAGCAAGCTGATGGGGTCGGCCGAGACCGACATGTACGCCGTCATGGCGCTGTTTCAGAAGATGGCGCAAGAGCAGCGCAACGCCGCGCGCACGGAACGCGCCGCGTCGATGGACGCGCAGGTCCAGGCCCTGCATTCCGCGGCGGACAAGATCAAGGAAGCCGCAGAAGAGCGCTTCAAGGGCGCGCTGGCCCAGGGCATCAGCCAGATCGTGGGCGGCGTCATGCAGGCCGGCGTGGGGCTCGGCGGGATGGCCGCGATGGGCGCGTCGGCGCGCATGACGACCACCTCCAGCCCGCTTACCGCACAGCAGACGGTCACGCAGGCCAAGCTGGACGGCTTTGCCGCCAACTCCTCCGGCATCGGCCAGGGCCTGAGCGGCGTGGCCGGCGGCGTCGGCGGCATCATCCAGGCGAACTACGACCGCAAGGCAGGCGAAGCCGACGCCGCGCGCGCCCACCTGGAAGCCGACGCCAAGGTATTCGAGTCGGGCGTGCAGCATGCCAACGACCTGATGCAGCAGATGATGGACGTCATTCGTGATGTTCGCGACAAGCTCGGCGCCATCGAACAAAGCCGCAGCGAGACGAATCGCGGCATCGCCCGCAACCTCTGAACCCGCCTGGGGAGCCATCACTATGGATATCCGGCCTTCTACCGGCAACGCCGGCCTGACACCCGCGCTGGACCCGTCCGGTGCCGGCGCGGTCGCGGGCGCCGCGGCCCAGGCCGCCTTGCAGGCGGCCAGCGGCTTGGACCTGGCCGCGCTGGCCTCGCAATGGGCTTCGAGCGTGGCGCAGGCGCGCAACGGCGCCGGCGACGGCGTCACCAATGCCAACGGCAAGCCCGCCATCGCGCCGCCGGCGCGTGAATTCTCGGCCTCGGAAATGGTGGACCTGCTGCGCGCGCTGCAAGGCAAGACGCAGGACGCGCAATTGCGCAGCGCCAAGGAAAACATCGAGAACAACCGCATCGAGCAGGCCAAGAACAACGAAGAGCAGCTGCGCAAGGTCGACGAGTGGATCCAGAAGAGCAAGGACGCCGAGAAGGGCGGCATCCTGGGCAAGATCTTCGGCTGGATCGGCGCCATCGTGGCGGCGATCGCGGCGGCCCTGATGGTGGTGGCGGCCGTGGCGGCCACCGCGGTGACCGGGGGCGCGGCAGGTCCGGTGATGGTCACGCTGGCGGCGATTGCGGTGGCAGGGGCGGTGAGCATGCTGGCCAACCAGATATCGGCCGAGTGCGGCGGGCCCGAGATCAGCATCAGCAACCTGGTCACGCAGGCGGTCAGCAAGCTGTTGCAGGCGTTTGGCGTCGAGCCTGAAATGGCCGAGAAGATCGGCAACATCGTCGCGGGCGCATCCATGCTGCTGACCGGCGCGATCCTGATCGAACCCGGTGCGCTGGGCAAGATGGCCGGCGCCATTGCGGTGCTGGCCGGGGCAGATCCGCAGACCGCCGGCTATATCGCCATGGCCGTCGGCCTGGCGGCCACCATCACCGTGGGCATCGTGATGGCGGTGGCCACTTTCGGCGCGGGCGCCGTGTCGGCCGGGGCCAACGCGGCGGCCAATGTCGGTTCCCAGACGGCGCGCACCGTGGCCGATTCGGTCAAGACAGCCGGGCAGGTGGCCTCGGGCGCGGCGGCGGTGGTCAAGGGCGCGGGCCAGATCGCCACCGGCGTCGAAACCATCCAGTCGGCCCAGGCGCAGGAGGCGGCCGACAAGGTGCTGGCCGACAAGAAGGCGCTCGAGGCCCTGCTGGTCAAGCTGCAGGCCTCGATGGAAGAAGACCGCGAACAGATCAAGACCGTGATGCAGGCGATGGACGAGTCCATGCAGCTGGTCAGCAAGATGATCAACGCCGCCGCCGACAGCATGAGCCAGGTCACCGCCAATATCGGCAAGCGCGCCATGGTTTGACCAGCGCAACATCGGAACCCACACCATGTCCCAATCTTCATCCGCGAATGTGCGCAGCCCCTTCGGGCAGCAACTGTATGACGGCCTGGCGGCGCTGCCCGGCAGCCAACGCCTGACCGCCGACCAGCTCGAAGTGATCTACGCGATGGCCTATGCCCACGTGGCCCAGGCCCAGTACGCGCAGGCCTTGCCGCTGTTCGCTTTCCTGTCGCAGTACGGGCCGACCCGCAAGCACTACCTCGCGGGCCTGGCGTTGTGCCTGCAGATGCAGGCCCGCTTCGAAGAAGCGATCCGCATCCAGTCGCTGATCGGCGTGCTGTTCCCGCCATCGCCGGAAGCCACCTTGCGCGTGGCCGAATGCCAGCTGGCGCTGGCCCAATCCGAAGCCGCGCGGGAATCGTTGCGGCTGGTGGTGGCGGCGGCCGAGGCCGACAGCGCCTATGCCCAGGCCGGCGCGCGCGCCGCCTCTTTGCTGGCGCTGGCTGAGAAGGAGGTCCGCCCATGAGTCGGGAACGCCATGAACGATAGGGTGGGCACAGCCTCGGCAACGGCCGTCTCGGGTGAGACGGCTTTTGTACTTGAGGCGGACGACGCGCGTTGCCTGGCCGAAGTGGGCTTTCTGGCCGCGGGCCGCGGCGACGTCGCGCGCGCCGATGCCATCTTCCACGCGCTGCGCGCCTTGCGCCCCGGCCGCGCCTACCCCTGGCTGGGTTTGGCGGTGGCGCGCCTGAACGCGGGCCGGGCCGACGAGGCCGTGCGGCTGCTGGAGCAGGGCGAGGCCAGCGCCGCGGGGGAACGCACGCTGCTGGCCGCCTGGCGCGGCCTGGCGCTGCAGCTGGCGGGCCGCAACGCCGAAAGCGTGCGCCTGCTGCAGGCCTGCGCCGAGACAGACGCCGACGGCGAGGGCGCTGTGCTGGCGCGTTCGCTGTTGGGATTGCAAACCGATCAACGCTAGGAAAATCATGGAAATCACCGCGCTTTCCGCCGCCTTGTCGCCCGCGCTGGACTCGGTCAAGGCCGCGCCGGCCGCCACGCCGTCCGAGCTGGCCACCGAACGCTTCAACCAGTTGATGGCCGCGCCCGAGGCCGGCGCGCCGGCCTTGACCGGCCTGCAAGCGGCGCTGCAATCGGCATTCACGCCCGGCGTCGACGCGGCCCCGGCCACGCTGGGCAACCAGATCCTGTCCAGCCTGCGCAGCACCACCACCGAGTATTCGGAAAAGTGGCAGAACATCTCCGGCCGCCTGGACGCCATGTCCACCGAGCCGTCCATCGCCGACATGCTGCGCCTGCAGGCCGATCTGGTGCAGATCTCGGTGCAGTACGAAATGGTCGGCAAGGCCGTTTCGCGCACCACGCAAAACATCGATACGCTCGTCAGGATGTCCTAATGCACGCCGTTGCCCCGTTGTTCCTTCCCGCCGTTCCCGGCGCCTCAGCGCTGCGGCATCTGCGCTGGCTGCTGTTCGCGCTGGCGCTGCTGCTGGCCGCGTGCGGCTCGCGCGTCGAGCTGTTTTCGGCCGCCAATGAAAGCGAGGCCAACGAGGTGCTGTCGGTGCTGCTCGATGCCGGCATCTCGGCGCAGAAGGCCACCACCAAGACCGGCGTGGCCGTGTCGGTGGACGGCCAGCAGGTGGCCCGCGCGCTGGATATCCTGCGCGCCCGCGGCCTGCCGCGCGAACGCTTCGACGGCATGGGCCAGATCTTCCGCAAGGAAGGCCTGGTGTCGTCGCCGCTGGAAGAGCGCGCCCGCTACATCTACGCCCTGTCGCAGGAACTCACCAACACGCTGTCGCAGATGGACGGCGTGCTGGCCGCCCGGGTGCACGTGGTGCTGCCCGAGCGCGGCGGCGTCGGCGAAACCACCACGCCGTCCACGGCCGCGGTGTTCATCAAGCACCAGACCGGCTACAACCTGGACGCGCTGCAGCCGCAGATCCGCAAGCTGGTCACGCATGCCATTCCCGGGCTGACCGAAGACCGCGTGTCGATCGCGCTGGTGTCGGCGCAGCCGGCCGGCGCGGCGGCGGCCGCGGCCAATGCGGCGCGCCAGGCCATGGGGGGGGATGGGGGCGAAGGCACTTCTCCGGCGCTGACCGCGTGGCTGATCGGGCTGATCGTGCTGGTGCTGGCGCTGGCCGGCGTCATTGGCTACCTGCTCTGGCGCTATGGCATGCCCCGCCGCGCCCGGCCCGAGCGCCGCGAACCCGTGGCGGACGGGCGCTAGCGATGACGCTGGCGTTGACCGCGCTGGACCGTCGGCTGGTTGAATTCAACCAGTTGCCCAGCCGCACCCTGCACCCCAGCCGCCATGCGGCCTATGCGCCGCCGGCCACGCTGGCGGCGATCGCCGCCGCGCCGGCGCTGGCAGCGAGTTGGCACCGGCACTGGTCGCGCGACATCCTGGACGCCTTGGGCCTGCGCCAGCGTCCCGTGACGGACCCGGACCGGCCCGAACTGGCGCTGGCGCTGCTGGCCCCCGATGCGTTGGCGCAGTGCGCGCGCCGGCTGGGTGCGGTGCTGTGCGGCCCGCGGCTGCGCCGCGCCATAGCTGGCGACGAGGTGCGCATGCTGATCGCGGCGCTGGGCGCGGACCTGCTGGACTTCACCCGCCGCACCGCCGGCTCGCTGCATGGCGGCATTGCCGCCAGCAGCGCCTGGTCGCTGGCCGAGACCACCGCCGCGGTGGACACGCTGGGGCGCGACGCGCTGCGCGCCGCCCTGGCCCGCGGCGGTCCCGAACTGGCGCAGCGCGCCGAATTGAAACTGCCCGACCTGCCCGCCGGCCCACCGCCCTTGCCGGGGCAAGAGGCGCTGTCGCTGGGCTTGTCGCTACTGAAGAAAACGGATCCCACATGGCTTTCCTCATTCCCCGCGATCCGCTGACGCCGCGAGCCGCCGCCGGCCGCATCGATCCGGCCCTGCGCGTGCTGCGGGCGGCCGATCACGCGGCCTGGGCGGATGCCGGGCAACTGCTGGCGCAGGCGCGGACTCAGGCTGACGAGATCATCGGCGGCGCCCAGGCGGCCTTCGAGGCCGAGCGCGAACGCGGCTATCAGGAAGGCCGCGAATCGGCGCTGCTGGACCAGGCCGAAAAGATGATCGAAACCGTCGGCCGCACGGTCGAGTATTTCGCGGGCGTCGAAAACGAGATGGTCGAACTGGTCATGTCGGCCGTGCGCAAGGTGGTCGATGGTTTTGACGACCGTGAAAAAGTCATGGTGGTGGTGCGCAACGCCCTGGCGGTGGTGCGCAACCAGAAGCAGATGACGCTGCGCCTGAACCCGGCCGAAGTGGACACGGTGCGCGAGCAGATCAACGACCTGCTGGCCGCCTACCCCGGCGTGGGCTACCTGGACATCCTGGCCGACGGCCGGCTGGCGCGCGGCGCCTGCATCCTGGAAAGCGAGATCGGCATGGTCGAAGCCAGCCTGGAAGGGCAGATCCAGGCGCTGCGCCAGGCTTTCCAGCGCACCCTGGGCAGCCGGGTCTAGCGATGCGCCAATTCGACTACATCTCGGAAATGATGTCGCTGGCGCTGCAGGACACGCCGACGCTGCGCATCAAGGGCCGGGTCACGCAGGTGATCGGCACCATCATCAAGGCCGTGGTGCCCTCGGTGAAGGTGGGCGAGGTCTGCATCCTGCGCAATCCGGGCGAGAACTTCGAGATGAAGGGCGAGGTCGTCGGCTTTGCCCGCGACGCCGCGCTGCTCACGCCCATCGGCGACATGTACGGCATTTCCACGGCGACCGAGGTCATTCCCACCGGCCGGGCCCACATGGTGCCCGTGGGCCCGGGCCTGCTGGGCCGCGTGCTGGACGGCCTGGGCCGGCCGCTGGACGAGGCCGAACTGGGGCCGCTGGAAGCCAGCAAGTTCTACCCCGTGTTCGCCGAGGCGCCGGACCCGCTCAAGCGTCGCATCATCTCGCAGCCGCTGGAACTGGGCGTGCGGGCGCTGGACAGCGTGCTGACCTGCGGCGAAGGCCAGCGCATGGGCATCTTCGCGGCGGCCGGCGGCGGCAAGTCGACGCTGATGGGCATGCTGGTCAAGGGCGCCGACGTGGACGTGACTGTGGTGGCGCTGATCGGCGAACGCGGCCGCGAAGTGCGGGAATTCCTGGAACACGAGCTGGGCCGTGAAGGCCGCCGCAAGAGCGTCATCGTCTGCGCCACCAGCGACAAGTCGTCGATGGAGCGGGCCAAGGCCGCCTATGTGGCCACCGCCATCGCCGAGTATTTCCGCGACCAGGGCAAGCGCGTGCTGTTCCTGATGGATTCGGTGACGCGCTTTGCCCGCGCCCAGCGCGAGATCGGCCTGGCCGCGGGCGAACCGCCGACCCGCCGCGGCTATCCGCCGTCGGTGTTCGCCACCCTGCCCAAGCTGATGGAGCGCGCCGGCATGAACGAGCACGGCTCCATCACCGCGCTGTACACCGTGCTGGTCGAAGGCGATGACATGACCGAGCCCATCGCCGACGAAACGCGCTCGATCCTGGACGGCCACATCGTGCTGTCGCGCAAGCTGGGCGCCGCCAACCACTATCCCGCCATCGACGTGCTGGCCTCGGCCAGCCGCGTCATGAACGCCGTCATCACGCCCGAACACAAGCAGGCCGCCGGCCGGCTGCGCGAGCTGATGGCCAAGTACCAGGAAGTGGAGCTGCTGGTGAAGATCGGCGAATACAAGCGCGGCGGTGACGCGGTGACCGACGAGGCCATCGACAAGATCGGCGCCATCAACCAGTTCCTGCGCCAGCGCACCGACGAACGGGCCACGCTGGCCGACGCCCTGGCGCAGATGAGCGCCATCGTGGGGACGCGATGAGCGTCTTTGACGAACTGCTGGCCATCAAACGGTTCCGCGAGGGCCAGGCCGAGATCGCGGTGTCGCGCCAGCGCCTGCGCCAGGCCGAGGCCGATGCTGCGCGGCAGGCCTCGGAACAGGCGCTGGCGGATTTCCGCGAGGCCGCCGACAGGCAGGAACGCGAGATGTACCGCGACCTGTGCAGCCGCGTGGTGCGGGTGCGTGAAATCGAAAACGTACTGCAGGGCGTGGCGGGCCTGCGCGAGGGCGAGCGCCAGTGCGAAACGGCGCTGGAACAGGCCGCCCAGCGCCTGCACGAAGAAAGCCAGGCGCTGGCTGACAGCCGCGTCCGCCATCAGCAGGCGGTGCGACTGACCGGCAAGTTCGTCGAGCTGGCCAGCATCCACCTGGCCGAGCACCTGAAGGCGCTGGAGCACAAGGAAGACATGGAAATGGAAGAGGCCGCCACGTTGTCGCGCGACCGCGAAGACTGGGAACAGCACGAGGAGTTCGAGCCGGCATGAGCATCGACCGACGCATCGGCCTGGAAACCGCCATCCCCCAGGGAACCGGCCTGGCGCAATCCGATGGCCAGGCCCCCGGCCGCCACGCCAGCGACGCCGACCGGCGCGCATTCGAACAGGCGCTTGCGCAGGACGCCGACGCGGACGGCAAGCCGCCCGCGCCGCCCGCTGCGACGCCGTTTTCCTTGTTTGGCGCCGCCGCATCGGTCGCGACCGGACCTGCCGAGGCACCGTCCACCGCGCTGACCGATGCGCTGCTGGACAGCGCCGAACAACTGCTGGTGGCCGATGGCAGCCAGGGCCGGCGCCAGGTGCGCGTGGAATTGAAAGACGACGTGCTGCCCGGCGTGAGCGTGTCGGTCTATGAAGAAGAAGGCCGTGTCGTCGCCGACTTCGTCTGCGCCAACGAAGACTCGCGCGAGCGCCTGACTGCGATGGCGCGGCCGCTGGCCGAGCAATTGGCCGACAGCCTGGCGCGGCCGGCGCGCGTGCGCGTCAGCGCCGACGATCCCGAATATCCCTGCCTGGCCGAGACCGACGCTTCGGCGCCGGCCCGTTGACCCCTGGAACCCATGACCGCAAGTTCGCAACATCTCTTGCCGCGCCTGACCGCCAACGAAGCCCGCGCCCGCTCGCTGATCGCGCGCCACGGCGCCGACCTGTCCGTGACGCTGGCGCCGCTGGCCGGCGCCGACGCCGAACCGGCGCACTGGCGCCTGGGCTTCACGCCCGGTGTGCCCGACGCCCTGCGCCAATCCGCCACCCTGGCGGCCGACCTGGAATGGGCCGGCGCGCGGCTACGCCTGGGCCTGCCTGCCAGCGCCGCCGATGCCTGGCTGGCCGCAAGGTTGCCGGGCCTGGAAGCCGACGCCTTGCCGCCCGCGCTGGTGGCCACCGCCATCGAGACCCTGCTGGCCGAAGTGGTGGCTGGCCTGAGCGAGGCCTCGCCCGGCGGCCCGGTGCGCGTGGTGGGGCGTGACGGCCCGGCGCCCGCCCTGGCGCAGGCCTGGACCCTCGCCGCGCGCCATCCGGCCACCGGCCATACCGTCTACGCCACGCTGGAGGCCGACGGCCTGGGCCTGATGCTGCTGGCCGGCCTGGTGGGCCGCGCCGCGCCCGCCGCCAACGAGATCGACGCCGACGCGGTGCCGGTGCGCATCGCCGCCTGCCTGGGCTGGACCTGGTTGCCGGCCGCGGAACTGCGCACCCTGGCCCCGCGCGACACCGTTTTCCTGGACCACAGCCGGGTGACGCCGGACGGCGAACTGTGGCTGGGCGCCGGCGGCCAGGGGCTGCGCGTGCGCCAGCAGGATTCCTCATACCTCATCACTCAAGGCTGGACTTCCCTCATGACCGAGACGCCGCAAACACCGCCCGATGCCGAGTCGGGCGCCCCGACGCCGCTCGACATCGATGCCATTCCCGTCAGGCTCACGTTCGAGCTGGGCGAACGCCAGATCACGCTGGGCGAACTCAAGCAGTTGCAGCCGGGCGAAACCTTCGACCTGGAACGGCCACTGGCCGACGGCCCCGTGCTGGTGCGCGCCAACGGCGCACTGGTCGGCAGCGGCGAACTGGTCGAGATCGACGGCCGCATCGGCGTGACCTTGCATCGCCTGGGCAAGGCGGGCGCATGAGCGGCGCGGATCCCATCAGCCTGGCGGTCGTACTGGCGCTGTTGGCGCTGGTGCCGCTGGCTGCCGTCATGACCACCTCGTTCCTGAAGATCGCGGTGGTGCTGACGCTGGTGCGCAATGCCATGGGCGTGCAGCAGGTGCCGCCGAACATGGCGCTGTACGGGCTGGCGCTGATCCTGTCGGCCTACGTGATGGGGCCGGTAGTGATGCAGATCGGCGACGAACTGCGCGCCCCGCCTGCCGTGGTGGCGCCGGGCCAGCCCCAGCCTGACCGGCTGGAAGGCATCCTGGATGCCGTGGCGCGCGGCGCCGAGCCGATGCGCGCCTTCATGCTGAAGAACAGCCGGCCCGAGCAGCGTGACTTCTTCATGCGCACCGCGCGCGGCCTGTGGGGCGAGCAACAGGCGCGCAACCTGAAGCAGGACGACCTGCTGGTGCTGATTCCGTCGTTCCTGCTGTCGGAACTGACCGCGGCCTTCCAGATCGGCTTCCTGCTGTACCTGCCGTTCGTCATCATCGACCTGATCGTGTCCAACATCCTGTTGGCCATGGGCATGATGATGGTGTCGCCGGTCACGATCTCGATGCCCTTGAAGCTGTTCCTGTTCGTCATGGTCGACGGCTGGACGCGGCTGATCCAGGGCCTTGTGCTGTCCTACGCCTGAGGCCGCCATGGGAACCGTCGACCTCGTTTCCTACATGACCCAGGCGCTGTACCTGGTGCTGTGGCTGTCGCTGCCGCCGATTGCCGTGGCGGCGATCGTGGGCACGCTGTTCTCGCTGTTCCAGGCGCTGACGCAGATCCAGGAACAGACGCTGTCGTTTGCCGTCAAGCTGATCGCCGTGTTCGCGACCATCATGCTGACGGCGCGCTGGCTCAGCGCCGAGCTCTACAACTTCACGATTTCCGTGTTCGATCTCTTCTACAAGATCCACTAGGAGCGACACGCGGCCATGATCTCGGGCATCACCTACGTCGAAGCGAAAGTCTTCCTGGGCACGCTGGCGCTGACGCAGCCGCGGATCCTGGCGCTGTGCGCGATGCTGCCCCTGTTCAACCGCCAGCTGCTGCCCGGCATGCTGCGCTACGCCATCTGCGCGGCCATCGGCATCGTGCTGGTGCCGGCGCTGTCGCCGCGCTACGTGCAGATGGATCCGTCCGCCATCGAACTGGTGCTGCTGGTCGTCAAAGAAGTCTTCGTCGGCCTGGTCATGGGCTTTCTGGTGGCGATTCCGTTCTGGATCTTCGAGGCCGTGGGCTTCGTGGTGGACAACCAGCGCGGCGCCAGCCTGGGCGCCACCATCAACCCGGCGACGGGCAATGACTCGTCGCCGCTGGGCATCCTGTTCAACCAGGCCTTCATGGTGTTCTTCCTGGTGGGCGGGGGCTTCACGCTGATGCTGACGATGCTGTACGACAGCTTCCGGCTGTGGGACCTGTGGGACTGGGCCCCCACGCTGCGCCGCGAAAGCGTGCCGCTGATGCTGGACCAGCTGGGCCGCTTCCTGCGGCTGACGCTGCTGTTTGCCGCGCCCGCGATCGTCGCCATGTTCCTGGCCGAAGTCGGCCTGGCGCTGGTCAGCCGTTTCGCGCCGCAGTTGCAGGTGTTCTTCCTGGCCATGCCCATCAAGAGCGCGCTGGCCCTGCTGGTGATGGTGCTGTACATGAACACGCTGTTCGAGTACGCCGCCGAGGCCACCGGCCAGATCAGTTCGGCCCTGCCGTTCCTGGACAACCAATGGCGGGCGCCATGAGCGGCGAAAAGACCGAACAGCCAACCACCAAGAAGCTGCGCGACGCCCGCCAGAAGGGCGACGTCGCGCACAGCAAGGACTTCACCCAGACGTTGCTGGTGCTGTCGCTGTTCGGCTACATGCTGGGCAACGCCCACGGCATCGTCGAGGCGCTGGGGCGGCTGATCCTGATCCCCTCGACGCTGGTTGGGCAGCCCTTCGAACAGGCGCTGCCCCTGGCGCTGGACGCGGCGCTGCGCGAGGCGGTGTACCTGGTGCTGCCCTTCGTGCTGATCGTGCTGGTGGTGGGCATGTTCTCGGAATTCCTGCAGGTGGGGGTGGTGCTGGCATTCGAAAAGCTCAAGCCGTCGGCCAAGAAGCTGGACGTGATGAGCAACCTGAAGAACATCTTCTCGAAGAAGAACCTGGTCGAACTGATCAAGTCCATCGTCAAGATCGCCTTCCTGTCGGTGCTGGTGACGCTGGTGGTGCGCGATGCGCTGCCCGAACTGATGGCGGTGCCGCACAGCGGCCTGGCCGGTCTTGAGGTCGGCGTGGGCGGCATGATGCGCACGCTGATCATCAACATCGCCGTCGCCTACGTGGTGATCTCGCTGGCCGATTTCGTCTGGCAGCGCATGCAGTACCGCAAGGGGCTGATGATGAGCAAAGAAGACATCAAGCAGGAATTCAAGGAGATGGAGGGCGACCCCCACATCAAGCACAAGCGCAAGCACCTGCACCAGGAAATGGTGATGCACGGCGCGGTGGCCAATACGCGCAAGGCCTCGGTGCTGGTGACCAACCCGACCCACCTGGCGGTGGCGATCTACTACGAACCCGGCGAAACCCCCTTGCCGATGGTGCTGGCCAAGGGCGAGGGCGCCCTGGCCGAGCAGATGATGCAGGCGGCGCGAGAAGCCGGCGTGCCGGTGATGCAGAACATTCCCCTTGCGCGCGCGCTGATGGCGTCCGCGCAACCCGATCAGTACATTCCCAGCGAGTTGATCGAGCCCGTTGCCGAAGTCTTGCGGCTCGTCAGGAAACTGGCTGCCCATCCGGACGCCCCGACATGAACGCACATCCCCTGATTTCCGCCTACGCCGCCCGCCATGGGCTGGCGCCCTCCACCCGGTCCGACGGCCGCGTCACGCTGGTGATCGACGACACCTACCGCGTACATCTGCAACCCGGCCGCGATGGCTGGCTGGCGATGAGCGCGCGGCTGTGCGCCCTGCCGGCCAGGAACGCCGGCCGCGACGAGCTGGTGCAGGAGATCGGCAAGCTCGCCGCCGGCATGCTGGCGCGGCATGCGGCCGCCTGCGTGGTGGATCCGCAGGGCCGGGCGCTGTGGCTGCAGCAGTCGCTGCGCCCGGGCAGCAGCGAATTGGAACTGGACGAAGCCATGGGCGCGTTCGCGAACGCGCTTTCCTTTTGGGCCGGCGCCGTGCGGCGGCTGGCATGAACACGCGATACGGGCGCAGCGCCCGAGGAGAAAGAGTGTTGAAGCGGATGATACTGGCGACCGCGTTGTCGCTGGGCCTGGCGGCAGGCGCGCAAGCCGCGCCGAACTGGCCGAACGTGCCCTATAGCTACTATGCCCGCGACGAAAACCTGCAGACGCTGCTGCGCGAGTTTGCCGGCGGCTTCAGCCTGTCGCTGCAGCTCGGGCCCAACGTCACGGGCACCGTCAACGGCAAGTTCAACGCCAATACGCCTACCGAATTCCTGGACCGGCTGGGCGGCGTCTACGGCTTCAACTGGTTCGTCTATGCGGGCACGCTGTTCGTCAGCCGCACCAACGACATGAAGACGCGCTCGGTCAGCGCCATGGGCAGCTCGATCAGCGCGCTGCGCCAGGCCTTGCAGCAACTGGGCGTGCTGGACCCGCGGTTTGGCTGGGGCGAATTGCCGGACCAGGGCATTGCGCTGGTGTCCGGCCCGCCGGGCTATGTGGACCTGGTCGAACGCACCGTGGCCGCGCTGCCGATGGGCGCGGGCGGCCAGCAGGTGGCGGTGTTCCGGCTCAAGCATGCTTCGGTCAATGACCGCACCATCAGCTACCGCGACCAGAAGGTCGTGACGCCCGGCCTGTCGACCGTGCTGCGCAACCTGATCACGGGCGGCGGCGGCGGGGCCAACAACGAAACCCTGGCGGCCATCGCCGCGCCCCTGCGCGACAACCCGCCGGCCTTTCCGCAGGTGGGCGGCGACAGCGCGGCGCCGCCAGCCAATGCCGGCGGCGGCCAGGCGCCGGCCCCGGCAGGTGCCGCCAAATCGGGCCTGCGCCTGCGCGAACCCACGGTGCAGGCCGATGCGCGCCTGAACGCCATCATCGTGCAGGACATTCCCGACCGCATTCCCATCTATCGCAGCCTGATCGAACAGCTGGACCTGCCCAGCACGCTGGTCGAGATCGAGGCCATGATCGTGGACGTGAATTCCGACCTGGTCAGCGAACTGGGCGTGACCTGGGGCGCGCGCGCCGGCAGCACCTCGTTCGGCTACGGCAACATGGCCTTGAGCCCCAGCGGCGGCCTGCCGCTGGAAAGCGGGGCGGCGCTCTCGCCGGGTACCATCGGCATCAGCGTGGGCAACACCTTGGCGGCGCGCCTGCGTGCGTTGCAGACCAAGGGCCAGGCCAACATCCTGTCGCAGCCGTCCATCCTGACGGCGGACAACCTGGGTGCCATGATCGACCTGTCGGACACCTTCTACATCCAGACCCGCGGCGAGCGCGTGGCGACCGTCACGCCGGTCACCGTGGGCACGTCGCTGCGGGTGACGCCGCGCCATATCGAGGCCAAGAGCGGTTCGCGGGTGGAACTGACGGTGGACATCGAAGATGGCCGCATCCAGGAAGAGCGCCAGATCGACAACCTGCCCACGGTCAGGAAGAGCAACATCAGCACCCTGGCCATCGTCGGCAACGACCAGACGCTGCTGATCGGCGGCTACAACAGCAGCCAGAATTCCGAGCAGGTCGACAAGGTGCCGATCCTGGGCGACATCCCGGGCCTGGGCATCCTGTTCTCCAACAAGTCCAAGACCGTGCAGCGTCGCGAACGCCTGTTCCTGATCCGGCCGAAGGTGGTGGCGATCAATGGCGAAATGGTGGCCACGCCGGGCGGGGCGGGCACCGGGCCGATGCTCAACGCCACCTGGGGGGACGGCCGCATGACGGCGGGACAGTATCTGGACCTGGCGCAAAGCCAGCGCACCCGCATCCTGTTCGGACCGAACGTGGAATTGCGGCGGTCGAGCGGCCCGTTGCGGGCCTCGGAATGGCTGGAGGGCGTGCCGACCGCCGACCCGGTCGCCACGCCGGTGCTCGAAGGCAAGTCCAGCGCGCGCCAGGGGCCGGTGATCCAGATCGAACCGGTGGCGGCGCCGGGGACGGGCAGGGCGCCGTGATGGGGCGGCGCGGCATCGGCTATCGAATGGGGTCGGCGCCGCCGGCACGGGCCGCCGTGCGGTCGCCGGCGCCCGCCGATGCTCAGTCGTCCAGGTGCAGGCCCTTGGCGGCCAGCTTGTCGCGCAGGGCTGTGCGCGCGCGTGACAGGCGGCTGCGCACGGTGCCGATCGGCACCGTCAGCAACGCGGCAGCGTCTTCATAGGAAATGTCGTCCAGCCCGACCATGAGCAGGATGTCGCGCATGTTGGCCGGCAGTTCGTCCAGCGATTCCTGCAGCAGCGCCATAGTCTGGTTCTACTCCAGGATGCGATCCGGGGACAGGGCGTTGGAGGCATGCTCGGCCAGCACGCTGTCGCTGACGAAGTCGTGACGTCGCTCGGGCGCCCGCGACAGGTAGTTGCGCACCAGGTTCAGCGCGATGCCGTACAGCCAGGAAGACAGTTGCGATTCGCCGCGAAAGCTGCGGTAGGACCGGGCGGCTTCGACGAACGCCTGCTGGGCCAGGTCTTCGGCTTCGGTGGTGTTGCCGATGTGCTTGATGATGAAGCGCTGCAGGCGGGTGGAATGTTCGCGCACCAGGTCCCGCAGCAGGTATTCCTCGCCCGTGTCCCAACCCGGCCCGTCGCCGTCAGCGCGAATGGGCGGCAGATCCGCTTCCGGGGAAGCGGTTGTGCAATCGCTGGGGTTGGTCATGGAAGGGGAAAAGAAACGTGTATTAAGCTACAAGTTACTACCGGGATGACGCGAATTATCGCAGCATACCGGTGTCACAATATTTCGAAAATGGAAATATTGAGGCAAAAGTAGCTTTTTTTTAGTCAGAAATGTAAATAGAAGTAAACCGTTACTCGGCGGTATTCCGGCACCCGGAATCAGGGACGGAAAAGTCCTGGCGGGTTTACGCCTTGAGCAGTTCGCGCAGCCAACCGGCTGCGGTGCTGAGTGCGACGGGGCTTTGGCCAGACTGGGCGGCGTGTTCGAAGCGGGCCTGCATGGCCTGGTCGAGCTGGCCGCGGCGCGCGGCATCCAGGCTGGCCGGCGCCACGCCGGCATCGGCACAGGCCTGCTGGAACGCGGGGTGCCGTGTGCGGCCGAGACCGCCAACCGGGTCAGGAAATCCACGCCCGACAGCGCATCGCTGGAGGTCTGCGCCATGTCGAGCGCCAACGAAACCGTGCGGGCGGAGAGGGGCTTGCCGGGGTTGGGCTCCAGGCCCAGCTCGCGCGAGACGGCGCTGGCGATGCCTTGGCCGTAGCTGCGGGCCAGCGCCTGGGCGAACATTTCGGTCGTGTCGACATTGGGTGCGACCCATGCCACGCTGCGGCCGCCGGGCGTGGCGCCCATGCCCAGGACCTGCAGTGTTTCGCCCGCGATGTCGACATAGATGTCTTGACCGCTCTCGGCGGCCTTGGAGAAGGCCTCGAGAGAGACGAATGACGACGAAGGGGTAACCGATGAGATTGTCATGCAGCCAATAAATCCGGCGTGTCCGAAATCCGGCCAGAAAGAGGTCTTAACGGCGGGGTCCGAGAACCCCTGTGATTAAGTAACCCCGATGGCGCTTTGGTTCCATCGCCGGGACACGTACGCGAATTTTAAGCTATTGCGTGGGTTGGGGCAGGCAGCGCGAAACAGGGCGTTACCGCATTGCGGCTGCGCCCGCGCGCTACTTCGCTTCGTAGACCTCGTCAGCCGCCAGCAGGATGTCCACGGGAGGGTCAAAGCCGATGACCCGCGCGGTCTGCAGGTTCAGCGCGATCTTGGCCGGGTCGATCCACACCTGGCTGAGTTCGCGCGGCTTGGCGCCGTTGAAGATGCGCGCCATCGTTTCCGCGTAGAACAGCCCTACGTACGAGTAGTCCGCCTGGGCCAGGCTCAGCAGCAGGCCATGCTTGACCTCTTCGGACCCCAGCATCGAAAAGCTGGGGACCCGCGCCTGGCGCAGGATCTCGGCCACCGTGTCGACCGACGCGGGCGTCACGCCCCGGTGCACCGTCACGTAGGCGGCATCGATCTGCGGCGCCAGCCTGGCATAGCATTCCAGCGCGTTGCGGGTGGCGACTTCGGGGGCGATGCCATTGGACGGCGCGTTGCACGTCAGCACCTTGAAACCCTGTTCGCGCGCCACCTGCTCCACTGCCTCCACCGCGCTGTAGGTGCGCCCTTCGGGGCTGTCCTCATACACCAGTCCCAGCCGCTTGAACGGCACGATCTCGTGGAACAGGCGCACCTGGCGTTGATAGCGTTCGGGCTGCACGCGGGCGTGCAGATTGTCCAGCCCGCTGTCCTGCGCCGAGCGGGTGATGCGGGCGCCGACCGCATCGCTGGTCGAGGCCACGATGGTCGGCACGGGCGCGCCCATGCCCGCCATGTCCTGGCCGGCCCAGGTGCCCATGGCGAGGATCAGGTCGATGTCTTTCTTGCCTTCCAGCCGCTGCTTGATCGATTCGCGCACGGCCGGGCGCTGGGCGGCGTCGAAATTGCCGGGCTGCCACCAGGCGTCGCGCACGAATTCCAGCGTGTCGCTGCGAGCGTTGTCGGCCAGGAACTCCCACATCTGCTTGCCGCTCAGGCCATCGGGAATGGTGGGCACGGTGATCCAGCCCAGCTTCTGCAGGCCGTCCACCGTGACGCGCAAGGTGCGGGGGTATTCGCTGTAGTCGCCGCTTTCGAAATAGCCGATGCGCCACTTCTTGCCATCGGGGCGGGCCACGGGCTTGGTGGGGAACACCTGGGGGGCGGCAGCGGGGGGCGCCGCTGCCGGCGTCCCGGCCGTGGCGCCAGCCGCCGATGCGCCAGACGCCGCGGCCTGGGCCAGGCACGCGGCGGGCGCCAGCAGGGCCAGGCTCAGCAATAGGGTGGGCAGCGATGTCTTCATGGGCGGCGGATCACGATCAAGGTGATGTCATCGGATTGTTCCGCGCCGTCTGCAAAGGCCTGCACGTCTTCCAGCAGACGCTTGGCCAGGCTGGCTGCCGGCACGGGGGGGTTGGACAGCACGGCCAGCAGGCGCGGGTCGCCATACTGCGCATTCTGCGGATTGACGGCCTCGGTGACGCCATCGGTGTAGCCCACCAGCATTTCGCCGGGTGCCAGCAGCGTCGACAGGCAGCGGTATTCCAGGTCTTCCTGCACGCCGCAGGCCGGGCCGCTGCGACCTTGCAGCAGCCGCACCACGCCGTCGGCGCCCACCACTGCGGGCGGCAGGTGGCCGGCGTTGGCCCATTGCAGTTCGCCCGTGGTCATGTCCAGCACGCCGATCAGCAGCGTGACGAACATCATGTTCGGGTTGTTCTCGGACAGCCGGTTGTTGATCTTCTGCATCATCAACGCCGGGTCGGTCTCATCCTCGGCGGTGGCCCGGATCAGCGTGCGCGTGACCGCCATGAACAGCGCGGCCGGGACGCCCTTGTCCGACACGTCGCCGATGGCCAGGCACAGCCGTCCGTCGGGCAGCGTGAAATAGTCGTACAGGTCGCCACCGACTTCCTTGGCCGGCAGCATCACCGCGTTCAGGTCGATCCGCTCGCGCGTGATGGCCGACAGCGGCACCGGCAGCAGACCCAGCTGGATCGCGCGGGCGATGTTCAGTTCGCTCTCGAAGCGTTCGCGCGCGGTGGTTTCGCGCATCAGGCGGGCGATGTTCTCGCGCAGCTTGCGGTCCATGAACAGGAACGACGATGCCAGCCGGCCGACCTCGTCCTTGTGCCTGGCCGGCAGCGCCGCGATGTGGGCGGGTACGCTGGATTCGGCGGTCAGGTCCTGCTCGGGCAGCTGGCGGGCATAGCGGGTCAGCGTTTCCAGGGGGCGCACGATGCGCGCGGCCACCAGCCAGGCGCACACCAGCGCCACCAGCATCATGATCCCGAAGATCAGCGCCTGGCGGTTGAGCAGTTCGCGCGCCGGGGCGGTCAGGTCGCTTTCGGGCACCACCGCCACCACCGTCCAGCCCAGCGGCGCGAAGCGCGCGCTGTCGATCTGCCAGGGGCCGTCGCCGCCGTCAAAGCGCAGGCTTTGCAGCTTGCCGCTGTTGTCTTGCCGCGCCAGCAAGGCACGCAGCGTGTCGCCGCCGCTGTTCCTGGCATCCAGCAGGCCGGCCCGGGCCTGGGGCGGCGGCACCACCATGCGGCCGTCGTCGGTGGCGATGAAGATGAAGCCCGATTGCGCCAGCGTCAGCTTCGACAGCGTGTCGCGCACCGAATTCTCAAGCTGGGTGCGGCGCGTGTCGATCTGCTCGATCACGTCCTGGGCGCTGTCCGAAATGGCGAACACCCAGTTCCAGGGGCGGAAGTAACCGAAATAGGCGTAGCGCGTTTCGCCGTCGCCGCGCTGGGCCGAGGGCGGCCAGCGGTAGATGGCAAAGCCGTAGCCTGACGTGCGGCTTTCTTCCAGCAGCGCCTGCGCCAGGGGCCGGTTCTTGAAGTCGGACAGCGTCGACAGATCCCGGTCGACCATGTCGGCATTGCCGCAGGCCAGCACCTGGAAGTCGGCATCGTAGACAAACGCGTAGCGTCGGTCATCCAGCTTCAGGCGGTTGATCCAGGCGCGGGCCATGCCCTTGGCCGCTCCCTGGGTGATGATGCCGCGCTCGGCCAGGTCGGCGTAGGCGCCCAGCGCCGCCGCCACCACGGTGCCGCTTTGCATCAGCTGGCGCCGACCGCTGCGCACGGTGGATATCTTGTCCGCCAGCAGCGCGCCCCAGCGGGCCTCGACGTCGCGCAGCACCAGCTCCATTACGTTGCTGACGGCGTGGCGCTCGCTGTTCATCACCGTGCGCGTGACGTTGCGTTGCGACGTCAGCATCACGAATGCCGCCACCGCCAGGAGCAGCGCTACGACCAGTAGAAAAATCTTGCTACGGAGCGAGCGCAACGACATGGGGGATATAGGGGGCGGGTGAGGTGATGGCGTGAAATAAGATGCAATTTGCATTAATTGTAAATACCATTGGTGCCCGTGTGTAAATACTTTGCGGCGGCGGGGCCCCATGCGTAGCGAACCAATACAAATAGTGCTCGATGGGTTGCGTCGCCGCCCCGTGCTGGAAGTCACATTGGCCTGTCTGGCCGTGTTGCTGCTGGCGCAGGCGCTGATCGGCGCCCTCAGCTTGTCGGCCCTGAACCGGCTGGTGGTGGACACCACCGCCGACCGCGTTGAAGTGGTGGCGCGGCGCGTGGCCGGCAACATCGAAAACGGCTTGCGCCTGGGTAAACCCCTGGAACAGTATTTCGGCCTGCGCGATACCTTGCGCGACGGCGTGGCCGGCTCGCGCGGCGTGCAAGGCGCGGCGGTGCTGCTGGCCGATGGCCAGGCCCTGGCCGCGCAGGGCGAGCTGCCTGACGATGCGGCCGCGCTTGCCCGCACGCTGGACACGCGCGGCACGCCCGGCGCCGGCCTGGCGCGGCGCGGTTCGGGCGCCATCGTGGCGGTGGCCGACGACCGCGTCACCGTGGCCGTGCCCTTGACGGCCGCGGGCGGCAAGGCGGTGGGCGCGGTGGTGCTGTCGGCCGCCAAGGATGGCGAAGCCAGCCGCCGCCTCATCATCGACAACCTGCAGGTGCTGCTGGTCGTCACGGTGCTGGTCGGGCTGGGCCTGGCCGCGGTCTTCAAATATGTCGTGCCGCTGACCTCGCTGGCCGCGGGCGGCCGTGCCCGTTTCGTGGTGCCGCTGTTGGCGCTGGTGGTGGCGCAGGGCGTGTACGCGGCCTACACCATCCATACCTTTCGCAGCGGCTGGCTGGAAGTCACGCGCAACAACGTGGGGCTGCTGGCCGAAGGCCTGCAGCGCGACCTGAACCGCGTGCTGGGCTACGGCCTGGAGGTGGACCGGCTGCGCGGCGTGGACGCGCCCTTCTCGCGGCTGGCCGGGACCTTCCCGGCGGTGGCGCAGATCGAACTGGCCGACCGCAATGGCCGCGTGCTGTACGGAGCCGACGCCCGTGGTCCGCTGGATGTCGCGACGTTGCCGCAGACGCGGGCGCAGCCCGACGACCTGACGCTGGTGCTGCCGCTGGGTGCTGGGCTGGCCGACCCCAAGGCGCATGGCGACCTGGTGCTGCGGCTGTCCGGCGACGTGATCGCCGCGGGCGTGCGCAGCCGCGCCCTGGACGCGGTGACGGTGGTGGGCGTGGCGCTGGTGGCCGCCATCGAAATGCTGTTGCTGCTGTCCTTGCTGATGAACCGTGCATTCGCCGCGCGCGCCACCCTGCCGGATGGGTCGCGCGTGGGGCCCGACGACGAATCCGAAGTCGGCCGCATCGCGCGGCCCGTCATGTTCGGCTTTCTGTTCGCCTGGGCGCTGCCGCTGGGTTTTCTGCCGCTGTACGCGCGCAGCCTGTCCGCGGGCGGCCTGGACCTGCCGGCCAACCTGCTGCTGGCCTTGCCGATCTCGGTGGAAATGGGCTGCGGCCTGCTGACCTCGCTGCTGGCGGGCCGCCTGACCGACCGCAAGGGCTGGCAGGTGCCGGTGCTGGCCGGGCTGGGTGTGTCCGCTGCCGGCATGCTGGCCTGTGCGGCCGCGACCAACCTGCTGATGTTCAGCGCGGCCCGCGGCCTGGTCGGCCTGGGCTACGGCCTGACCTGGATGGGCCTGCAAGGCTTCATCGTCACGCGCAGCCCGCCGCAGTTCCGCGGCCGCAACATGACCGGCGTGATCGCGGGCCTGTTCGCCGGCCATCTGTCGGGCGCCGCGGTCGGCGCGATGCTGATGGAACAAGTGGGGTTCCGCGCGGTGTTCGCGGTGGGCGCCGTGATGCTGGCGATGCCGCTGGCCGGCGTGCTGGTGCTGATGCGGCCTTACATGGACCGCGGCCGCAAGCTGGCCGCGCAGACGGCGGGCCGCGCCCGCGCGCACGTCTCGGACACCTTGAAGCTGCTGTTCACGCGCGATTTCGGCCTGCTGCTGCTGGGCAGCGTGATCCCGTTTTCGATCGCGCAGGTCGGCCTGCTGTCGTTCGCGCTGCCGCTCTACCTGGAAGCCGAAGGCGTGGCTGCGTCCAGTATCGGTCGCGTGCTGATGATCTACGGCCTGTGCGTGATCTACGTCGGCCCGCTGATGGGCCGCGTGGTGGACCGCAGCCGCATCAAGAAAAGCTGGATCGTGCTGGGCGGCCTGGTCGGCAGCGTCGGCATGCTGGGCCTGTATTTCAACAGCGGCCTGGTGGCTGCCGCTGCGGCCGTGTTGTTGCTGGCGCTGGCCAGCTGCTTTGCCGGCGCGTCGCAATCGCCCTACATGCTGGCGCTGCCGGATGTGCAGCGCTATGGCGCGGCAGGGGCCACCAGCGTCATGCGCGCTGCCGACAAGCTGGGCCAGATGGCCGGGCCGCTGGTGGTGGGGGCGATGTTCGGCGCCGCCGGCATGGGCGCGGGCCTGGCCGCGACCGGCGTGATCTACCTGTGCGCCACGCTGTTGTTCCTGCTGTTCGCACCGGCCCGGCCGCGCGAAGAGACGGCCTGATCGAAGGAGGGCGCCGCGCTGCGTGGGCGCCGCCATTCAGCGCGCCGGGCCCGCGCCGGCCAGCGCCACCGGCACCCGGGCCGACAGGCCCGTCAGCAATTGCGCGGCGATGGTGCCCGCCGACGCCGCCACGTCTTCCACCGACAGGCCGTCCGCGCCCCACAGCGTGACAGGCGCGCCGATGCCGGCCTGCGGCACGGGACCCAGGTCCACCGCCATCATGTCCATCGACACGCGTCCCAGGAGGCGCGTGCGTGTGCCCGCCACGACCACGGGCGTGCCGGTGGGCGCATGGCGCGGATAGCCGTCGGCATAGCCGCAGGTGACGATGCCCACGTCCATCGATTCCGTGGCCTGGAACGCGCCGCTGTAACCCACCCCGGCGCCGGCCTTGACGCGCTGCACGCCCACCACTTGCGAGTGCAGCGACATGGCCGGCAGCAGGTCCAGGTCGGCCGCGCTGCGATCGGCGAACGGGCTGGCGCCGTACAGCGCCAGCCCCGGCCGCACCCATTGCGTTGCGGCGGCCTGCGCGCCATGGCGCAGCACGGCGGCGGAATTGCTGGTGGACACCGGACCCGGCAGGCCGCGGATCACGTCTCGGAATTCGGCGTCGGCCGTGGCCACGCCGTCGGCCTCGTCGGCGCGGGCGTAATGGTTCAGGTGGCCGACTTCGCCGACCAGGCCGCGTGCGGCCAGCGCGGCCGCCGCCTCGAAGGCGGCGGGGTAGTCGTCGGCGCAGAAGCCGGTGTGGTGGATATCGCCTGCAAAACGCAGCCACACTGCGGGCCGTTCGGCCGCAGGCGACTCTGCCAGCCATTGCAGCTGCGCCGCATGGGTAATGACCAGGTGCAGGCCGGGCGTGTCCAGCAGCAGCGTATCGGCCTGCGAATACAGGCCGCCGTACACCAGCACCGGGCCGCGCCAGCCCAGCCGGCGGCAGGTGCGCGCCTCGTCCAGGTGCAGCACGGCCAGCCCGTCCGCCTCGCGCAGCGCGGGCAGCACGCGCGCCAGGCCGTGGCCATAGGCATCGGCCTTCACGGTGGCCCACAGGCGCGGCGCGCCGGCGGCCGGCAGCGCCGCGCGCAAGCGGGCAAGGTTATGGGCCACGGCGCCCGCGTCGACGCGGGCATACAGGGGGCGGGCAAGCAATCCTTCTGGACGGTAGGGTGCGTTCACGGGCGGCATCGGGGCGTGGGCTGCACGCAGGCACGCGCGCAGTCTATGCATGAGTGACAGATCGACCGATTTTGTTCGGTACTTTCTGCCTATGCACTGCAAGTTGTCGATAGCGCGTCTTGATCAACCGCGCCAGGGGAAGGTCAGGCGGCGCGCATGATGAGCGTCAGGCGGTTTTCGTCGCCGTGGCGTGCGTAGCGCAGGTCATGCAGGTAGTGCTGCATCAGCCGCACGCCGTGCCCGCCGATCTCGGCGTCATCGAGCGTCGCAGCCAAAGGCGGAGGCGGGGTCTGGGTGGGATCGTACGGCCGGCCATTGTCGATTATCTCCAGCGATATCCATTCGCCGTCCTGGCGGCAGGCAAGGCTGACGCGGGCGGGGTCCGGGGCAAGAAGGGGATCGTCGAAGGCGTATGAAACGATGTTCGTCAGCGCTTCGTCCAGGCTCAAGGACAGACCGAAACTCAGCTTGGGCGACCAGGCGTCGCGCTCGCCGATGGCCTCGATCCATTGCATGGCGGAGGCGACAGCGTGGGCGTCGGGGACGAGGTCAAGCGTATCGGGCTGAGAGGGCATGGTCGCCTTGCGTTCAGTGGTACACGTGCAGGTGCAAGTATGCCCGATTGCTGGCGGGTGGCGTATCGGGCGGCGCTGTCCGCCGTATGGAAGATTGCGTTTGGCTGGGCGGGCGCCTCGCGTATCATCTCGGCATCGCGCCGCCACCCGCATGGGCCGGGACCCGGGGCGCCGGTCACTTATCGGGAACCACTATGAATCTCGCAGTCGAGAAAGTCGGAGAAGTGCTGGTTGTCTCGCCCGAAGGCCAGATCAACAGCGGCAATGCCGCCGGCATCGAAGCCGACCTGCTGGCGCAGGTGGAAAAAGGCGAACGCCGCTTCGTGCTGGATATGTCGAACCTGAACTACATCTCCAGCGCGGGCCTGCGCGTGGTGCTGGTGCTGGCCAAGCGCCTGAAGCAGGGTTCGGGCGCGTTGGCGCTGTGCGCCATGCAGCCGCATGTGCGCGAAGTGTTCGACATCAGCGGTTTCCTGGCCATCCTGACCGTGGTCGATACGCGCCAGGAAGCCGTGGCCAAGGTCGCCTGAGCGGCCCTTGGCCAGGCCTCGCAAGGCTCAGCCCTTGCGGTTTTCGTAAGACGTATCCAGCACGTCGTCTTCGGGCGTGATGACGCCGGGATCGCCGGGCTCTTCAATGGCGCGGCCGCGGCGCGGCATGCCGGCCACTGTCTCGCTTTGGTCGGGCATCGGCAGGATGCCGGTGCCTTTGCGGGGGTCGACGGGTTGCGGCTTTTCACCAGCGATGTCCGGCTTGGTGGCGGCGGGATCGGGCGTGTTTTTCAGCATGGTCTCGGCTCCGGTTGCGGGCGCCCCAGGATGGCGGCGCGCCGACATGCACGTCCCATGTTAGGGCCGCGCGGCGGCCATCAGGGGCTTTGCGCTGTCACGTTTGCAAGGGGCTGTTGCAGGGCCCGAACCTTATAATGCCGAGCGCTTCGCAGTGCCCGGTTTCTTCCCATTTTTCCTACGCCTACCTTGACCGAATCCGTCGAACGCTCCGTGCATGCCGAACTCGTCGCCGTCCTGGTCGCCGTCACCCACGGCGAACCACGGGTCCTGACGACCGACGACGCGCGGGCCCTGCCGGCCGGGCCGTTCGAACTGTCTCACCGCTCCTTGCAGGCGGGCCTGCGCGCCTGGGTCGAAACCCAGACGCATCATCCGCTGGGCTATGTCGAGCAGCTCTACACCTTTGCCGACGGCGATCGTTCCGACGAGTCGGGCGCGCGCGTCATGTCGGTCAGCTATCTGGGGCTGACGCGCGAGGCCGGCGAAACCGGCGTGGCGCAGGTGGGCTGGCAGGATTGGTACCGCTATTTCCCCTGGGAAGACCGTCGCGCGGGCCCGCCAGCCCTGGTCGACGCGCAGATCGTGCCGCGGCTGCTGGCCTGGTGCGACGACAGCGCCGACGCCGCCACCCGCAGCCGCCGGCGCCAGCGTGCCGCCATCACGTTCGGGCTGGAGGGCGCGGCCTGGAACGAAGACATGGTGCTGCAGCGCTACGAGCTGCTGTTCGAAGCCGGCCTGGTGCCCGAAGCGGCCCGCCGCCAACCGGGCGCGGGGGCGGCGGCGCTGCCGGGCGAGCCCATGCGTCACGACCACCGCCGCATTCTCGCCACCGGCATCGCGCGACTGCGCGCCAAGATCAAGTACCGCCCTGTCGTGTTCGAACTGATGCCTGCGCAGTTCACGTTGCTGCAACTGCAGCTGGCGGTCGAGGCCCTGGCCGGCCGCGGCCTGCACAAGCAGAACTTCCGCCGGCTGATCGAACAGCAGGCGCTGGTGGAAGAAACCGGCGACATGGCCACCGGCACCGCGGGGCGTCCCGCCAAGCTGTTTCGCTTTCGCCGCGACGTGCTGCTCGAACGCGCCATTGCCGGCAGCAAGCTGCCCTTGTCCCGCGGTCTCTAGCGCTTCGCGGGCGCAATGCGGGTAGGCGTCCGATATGTTGCGGTGCCGCTTGACAAGCAATATGCTCATCTCTAGCATAAGTAGTGCGCATTCCTTGCGCGCCTTTTTTTAACTACTAAATACTCAAAATGAGCATAAAAGGTGATCTGCCCGCTGCCGCCCGTTTGGCCATTCCCGCGCTGCCGGATGTGATGCTGGAGCCGCTGGTGCGCGCGGCCTTGCTCGAAGACCTGGGCCGCGCCGGCGACCTGACCACCGATGCCATCGTGCCCGCCGACGCTGTGGCGCAGACGCGCCTGGTGGCGCGGCAGGAAGGCGTGCTGGCCGGGCTGGACCTGGCCCGCCTGGCGTTTCGCGCCATGGATCGCGACATCGAATTCATCGTGGCGCAGCGCGATGGCGCCGCGCTCGAACCCGGCATGGAAATCGCGCGCATCCGCGGCAATGCCCGTGCCATGTTGACCGCCGAGCGGGTGGCGCTGAACTTCCTGTGCCACCTGAGCGGCGTGGCGACCGCCACCGCGTCCATCGCCCGCGCCATCGAAGGCTACGGCGCCCGCGTGACCTGCACCCGCAAGACCCTGCCGGGCCTGCGCGCCGTGCAGAAGTACGCGGTGCGGGTCGGCGGCGGCAGCAACCATCGCTTCGGCCTGGACGACGCGGTGCTGATCAAGGACAACCACATCGCCCTGGCAGGCGGCGTCGAAACCGCCGTGCAGCGCGCCCGCGCGGGCGTCGGCCACATGGTCAAGATCGAGCTGGAAGTCGACACGCTGGCCCAGCTGGAAACCGCGCTGGCGCTGGGCGTGGACGTGGTGCTGCTGGACAACATGAGCCTGGACGAACTGCGCCAGGCGGTCGCCATGGCGCGCGGCCGCGCCATTACCGAAGCGTCCGGCCGCATCACCCCCGACACCGCCGCCGCGGTAGCCGCCACGGGCGTCGACCAGATCGCCGTGGGCTGGCTGACCCACAGCGCCAAGGTGCTGGACATCGGCCTGGACGCCTGAGCCCGGCCCCGCCACGACAGGCAGAAACCATGAAACGCGCACTGCTTTCCACTTCGCTGCTCCTGACCCTGGCGCTGGGCGCCTGCGGCAATCCGCCCTCGGGCGATACGCCGTCCGATGCGTCCTATCCGACCCATCCCATCACGATCGTGGTGACCTTTCCGCCGGGCGGGGGCACCGACCTGCTGGCGCGCCGCCTGGGCGCCAGCCTGCAAGAGCAATTCGGCCAGCCGGTGGTGGTCGAGAACCGTCCCGGCGCCAGCGGCAACATCGGCGCGCGCATCGTGGCCGAGTCGCCGCCCGACGGCTACACGCTGCTGATGGTCAACAGCTCTTTCGCGATCAATCCCGGCGTCTACCGCAACCTGGGTTTCGTGCCCAAGCGCGACTTCGCGGCGGTGATCAACGTGGCTTTCGTGCCGTCCGTCTTCGTGGTGCCGGCGGCATCGCCCCTGCACGACCTGGACGACGCGCTCACTGCTGCGCGGCCGGACAAGCCCTTGCCGTTCGCCTCGTGCGGCAACGGCACGCCGCAGCACCTGGCGGGTGAAATGCTGGCGCGCGCCACCGGCGCGTCGCTGCAGCACGTGCCGTACAAAGGGTGCGGACCGGCGTTGACCGACGTGATGGCCGGCCAGGTGGGGGTGGGGGTCGTGACCGCCTCGAGCGCCGCGCCGATGATCGCGGCGGGCAAGCTGCGGGCGCTGGCAGTGACGTCGCCGCAGCGTTCGCCGCTGTTGCCGGCCGTGCCCACGGTGGCCGAGCAGGGGGTGCCCGACTACGCGCTGGATCAATGGCATGGCCTGCTGGCGCCGGCCGCCACGCCGCCCGCGGTGGTCGCCAAGCTGAACGCCGCGGTTGCCCGGATCGTGCAGCGGCCGGACGTGCAGGCCTCGCTGCGCGAGCAAGGTTTTACGCCGACGATCAGTTCGCCGCGGGCGTTCCAGAACATGATCAATGCGGATATCGACCGCTACACGGCGCTGACCGAGGCGATCGGGCTGCGCGCGGACTGACGCCCGGGCCGTCACGCTCCGGGGCCTCGAACCCGGCCTCAGGCCACGGCCGCGCGGGCGTGCTGCTCCAGCTGTTCCTTCAGGCCCGGCTGCAACTGCAGCTGGCGCGCCAGTTCGTCCAGGTAGGCGCGTTCCATGTAGCTTTCCTCGTCCACCACCAGCAGGCTGGCCAGATACATCTCGGCCGCCATTTCCGGGGTCTTGGCGGACTGCGCGATCGCGGCCGGGTCCAGCGGACGCGCCAGCTCGGCTTCGAGCCAACGGCGGTCCTGCGCGTCGGCCGACAGCTTGCCCATTTCGGTTTCCAGCAGGGCGCGTTCCTCGGGGCCGATATGGCCGTCGGCCTTGGCCGCGCCGATCATGGCCGTCAGCACCGCCGTGCTGTGTTGTTCGGCTTCGGGTGGGGGCAGGCGGTCCAGCGTCTGCGGCGGCCCGGACGGCGCGCCAGCCTGGCTGCGCTGCCAGTCGCCATAGGCCCGGTAGGCCAGAGCGCCCAGCGCGGCCATGCCGCCGTACATGGCGACCTTGCCGCCGATCTTGCGCGCTTTCTTGCTGCCCAGCAGCAGGCCCAGCGCGCCGGCGCCCAACGCGCCGCCGCCCAGCCCGGTCAGGAACGAGCCCTTGCCGCCCGTGGCGCCCTGCACTTTGGCACTGGCGTCGGACAGCAGGCCCTGGCCGGATTGCAATAATTGATCGAGAAGTTGTCTGGCGCTCATGCGGCCCCCTGGTGAAAGCAAAGGATCTTGCGGATAGGGATATCCGACCTTCGTTGCGCCAGGAAGTTCAGCTTACAGTCAGAAATGGATGTTGCGCGCCCGGGCGGGCGCCATCGGCGGATGCTACAACGTGGGGCAGAGGCGGTGCGTGCGCGCCGTCCGCAACGCAAGGAACCCCGCTCATGACCATCCACGTGCGCCAGAACGCGCCCAAGACCCTGCAATTCACCGCCACGGCCGAAGGCCACGACCTGCCGCTGGACATGCCGCAGCCGCAGGGCGCCGGCCCGGATCCGCACGACTACTTCGACACCGCACTGGGCGGCTGCAAGGCCATGACGTTGATGGTCTACGCCCAGCGCAAGGGCCTGCCGCTGGAATCGGTGGGGGTGGACGTGGTGCGCGATGCCGGCGAAGAGCGCAAGGGCATCTACCGCCTGACCGCCAAGCTGACGCTGCACGGCGAGCTGAGCGACGCGCAGATCGATGAACTGCTGGCCGTGGCCGAAAAGTGCCCGATCCACAAGCTCATGACGGCGGTGGACGTGCAGGTGTCCACGCTGATCGTGCGCCCGGCCTGAATCAAAAAAAGCGGACCCGCGGGTCCGCTTTCTGTTCTGCCCAAGGTTGGCAGGGCGGGCTTGGCCGCGCCGGGCCGGGCCTTGTGCGGTGTCAGTCTTCCATGCCCGGGACGACGGTCGAGAAGCCCGCGTCCACGTGGGTGATCTCGCCGGTGACGCCGGCGGCCAGGTCCGACAGCATGAACGCGGCCACGTTGCCGACGTCGTCGATGGTAACGTTGCGGCGCAGCGGCGCCTGGGCCTCGACGAACTTCAGGATGGCCGAGAAGTCCTTGATGCCGCTGGCGGCCAGGGTCTTGATCGGGCCGGCCGAAATGCCGTTGGCGCGGATGCCGCGCGGGCCCAGCGCCGTGGCCAGGTAGCGCACGCTGGCTTCCAGCGAGGCCTTGGCCAGGCCCATGGTGTTGTAGTTGGGCACCACGCGCTCGGCGCCCAGGTAGGTCAGCGTCAGCACCGAACCGTTGCGGCCTTCCATCAGCGGCAGGGCGGCCTTGGCCATGGCGGCAAAGCTGTAGGCGGAAATGTCATGGGCGATGCGGAAACCTTCGCGCGACAGGCCGTCCAGGAAGTTGCCGGCAATGGCTTCGCGCGGGGCGAAACCGATGGAATGCACCAGGCCGTCCAGGCCGTCCCAGCGCTTGGCCAGGTCGGTGAAGGTGGCTTCGATCTGGCTGTCTTCGGCCACGTCGCAGGGCAGCACGATGTCGCTGCCGAATTCGGCGGCGAATTCGCTCACGCGGTCCTTGAAGCGGTCGCCCACGTAGGTGAACGCCAGTTCGGCGCCTTGCTGGTGACAGGCACGCGCGATGCCGTAGGCGATGGAGCGGTTGGAAAGCACCCCGGTGACCAGGATGCGTTTGCCGGCGAGAAAGCCCATGTGTGTGATTCCTTTGAATTTTTTCCTTCTGGAGGCCGCCTATTTTAAGGAGTTTGGCGGCTCCGCGGACAAAACGGCGCGGCGCCCTGGTGGGCGCCGCGAGAGAAGGCGGGGATATCGGGGGCCTGGCCGGGGGACGGCCCCCGGGTTGCCGCCTCGATTCTTCAACCGCGGGCGTTGGTGCCCGGCACGCGCAACTGGGCGCCTACCTTGAGCGCATTGCCCTTCAGGTTGTTCAGGGCGCGCAGCGCATCCACCGAGGTGCCGTACTGCTTGGCCAGCGAGAACAGGGTGTCGCCCTGGCGGACCTTGTGGGTGCGCACGTTGGGGCGGGCCGAGGCACCGCGCGGGGCGGGGGCTGCGGCCTTGCCACGCGGCGCAGGCGTCTTGTTGCTGACCGGCGCCGAATCCAGCGCGCCCACGGGGGCGGCCAGCGAGGCCAGTTGCACGCCGCCCGTGCCGGGATCGCCCGGCACCAGCAGCGACTGGCCCGACGCAACCTTCTGGCGCGAGCCGATGTCGTTGGTTTCGCGCAGCTTGGCTTCGGTCACGCCGAAACGCTTGGCGATCGAGGCGTAGGATTCGCCGCGGCGCGAGTGGTAGACCTTCCAGGCGCTCAGGTCGCCCTTGTAGTTGGTCAGGTTGGCGTTGAAGATTTCGACGCGGTCGGCCGGCAGCAGCAGGGTGGGGCCGTGGTCGCCGCGGATGACGGGGCGGTTGAACGACGGGTTCAGGGCCTTGAATTCATCCAGCGGCATTTCGGCCAGCTTGGCGGCGATTTCGAGGTCGATGTCGCTGTTCTTCTGCACCGTCACGAAGTAGGGCGTGTTGCCCACCGGGGGCAGGGCCACCGCGTAGCGCTGCGGGTCGGCGATGATGTTCTTGATGGCCTGCAGCTTGGGGACGTAGTTGCGGGTCTCGTCCGGCATGTTCAGCGACAGGTAGTCGGTGGGCTGGCCGGCGGCTTCGTTCTTGGCCATGGCGCGCTGCACCGAGCCTTCGCCCCAGTTGTACGAGGCCAGGGCCAGGTACCAGTCGCCCTGCATCTCAAACAACTTTTCCAGGTAGTCCAGCGCCGCGTTGGTCGAGGCGATGGGGTCGCGGCGTTCGTCGCGCCACCAGTCCTGCTTCAAGTTGAAGTGCTGCCCGGTGGCCGGCACGAACTGCCACAGGCCGGAGGCCTGGGCGCGCGACAGGGCGGTCGGGTTGTAGGCGCTTTCGACGAAAGGCAGCAGGGCCAGTTCGGTCGGCAGGCCGCGGCGGTTGATTTCGTCGACGATGAAATACAGGTATTTGCCGGCGCGCTCGGCCATGCGCTGCACTGCCTCGGGGTGGGACGCGTAATAGTCGGTCCACTGCTGCGAGAGGTCGGTGTTCAGGTTGGGGATGGCGAAGCCGCGGCGGATGCGGTCCCAGGCGTCGGCCGGCGGGTTGGTCAGGTCAACCGTGCGGGACGTGTCGCGGGCGATGTAGCGCCCTTGGGAATTGGTGGTGAGGTTCTTGCTGTCGGGGGATTTGGTTCCTGCGCAACCGGCGAGGACTGCCAGCAGAAGTGGCAGAAGGAGTCGGGATAGCTTCATCGGGCGGTCACTTGAATTCGTTCTTCCATTCACGAAGGGAGGCAAAAACCTCTACCGGCGTAGTTTGGTCGCGTCCGGCCCAGTCAGTTGCGGCGCGGACGACGTCAGCTTGCTGCGTACGCAAAAACGGATTGGTCGCGCGTTCCTGACCGATGGTCGAGGGAAGCGTGGGAAGACCTTCTGCGCGTAATTGCCGGGCCCGCTGATACCACTGTTGCAGGGTGCGGTTGGCGGGTTCGACTGCCATGGCCCAGCGCAAGTTCGCTAGAGTGTACTCGTGTGCGCAAAAAACCTGTGTATCTGGCGGTAAAACAGAAAATTTTTCCAAGGAATCATGCATTTGCGCGGGAGTCCCCTCGAAAAGGCGACCGCACCCCCCGGCAAACAATGTGTCCCCACAGAACAGCACAGGCTGTTTTCCCGCGGCCCGGCCGACGTACGCGATATGTCCCGCGGTGTGTCCAGGCACGTCGAGCACGGCCAGGTCCAGGTCCAGTTCGGGGATCACCACCCGGTCGCCCTCGACCAGCGGCACGTCGCAGCGCGGCAGCGTCTCGCGGGCGGGCCCATATACCGTGATGCCGCCAATGCGGGACAATTCCAGGACGCCTCCTACATGGTCGCCGTGGTGGTGCGTGAGTAGAATGGCGCGCAGCTTCAGGCCTTCGCGGGCCAGCCATTGCAGGACGGGGTCGGCATCGCCGGGGTCGACCACCGCGGCTTGCCCGTCGCGCACGATGGCCCAGATATAGTTGTCGGTAAAGGCGGGCAAAGGCAAGACCGCGGCAGTGCTTTCGCGGCCGCCTGCGGGGGCGGTCAAGGCTTGCATGAGATTCGAAGGAATAAGACGTGGCAGAAGAGACTGCGCCGATTGTAGAGCTGGCCGAATGGTTCCAGACGCCGCCCGGGCAGTATGCCCTGGCCTGGGAACGCGCGCAGTTCGACGCGGCCGTGGCGGACGTGTTTGGATATTACGCCTGGCAGGTCGGCCTGGCCGACATGAACCTGCTGCGCGCCAACCGCATGCCTTTCAAGGGCTACGTCGGTACCGAGACGCCCACGCCTGAAAACATCGCCGGCTGGCAGTCGCGCGTGGTGTTGGCCCAGCCCGAGGCCCTGCCGTTCGAATCCCAGAGCGTAGACCTTCTGATCCTGCCGCACGCTTTCGAATGCACCACCGATCCGCACAACGTGCTGCGCGAGGTCGAGCGCGTGCTGGTGCCGGAAGGGCGGGTGGTGATTTCCGGGTTCAACCCCTGGAGCATGTGGGGCGCGCGCACCCGCATGCCCGGCATGGAACCCTGGCTGCCGCAGCCGCCGTCGTCGCAGGTGTCGCTGCCGCGCCTGAAAGACTGGTTCAAGCTGCTGTCGCTGGAAGTCGAGCAAAGCCATTTCGGCTGCTATGCGCCCGCCTGCCGCAGCGAAAAATGGCTGCAGCGCTGGGGGTTCCTGGAATCGGCCGGCGCCCGCTGGTGGAGCCTGGGCGGCGCCGTCTACCTGGTGTCGGCCGTCAAACGGGTGGCCGGCATGCGTATCATTGGGCCCGCCTGGAAGACCAGGCCCAAGCGCGCCCGCGCGGCCTCGGTGGTGGTCAACCGCCAGGCGGACGACGGTTTCGACCGCTCCTGAAGCGCGCCGTCGGATTCACTGTGACCGTACAAGGACATACCAGCAGCACCATGCAGGACAACAACGCGAACGACCAGAAAGTGGAAATGTGGACCGACGGCGCCTGCAAGGGCAACCCGGGTCCGGGCGGTTGGGGGGTGCTGATGCGCGCCGGCGCGCACGAGAAGACGATCCACGGCGGCGAGGCCCAGACCACCAACAACCGCATGGAACTGCTGGCCGTCATCGAGGGCCTGCGGGCCCTCAAGCGCCCGTGCACCGTCATCATCCACACCGACTCCCAGTACGTCATGAAGGGCATGACCGAATGGCTGGCCAACTGGAAGCGCCGTGGCTGGATGACGGCCGACAAGAAGCCGGTCAAGAATGCCGAGCTGTGGCAGGCGCTTGACGACCAGGTGCGCCGCCACACCGTGTCCTGGCGCTGGGTGCGCGGCCACGCGGGCGACCCCGGCAACGAACGCGCCGACCAGTTGGCCAATCAGGGCGTGGAATCGATCAAGCGCGCCTGAGCCGTGTGAGGGGGGGGCGGGCGGCCCCCGCGCCGCATCGGGATATACCCTGGGTCGGGTGGATTAGTGCTTTCAGCGCGCTACAGGATTGTTCCAGTATGTAAATCCGGGTGCTACAGTGCCAAGCCTTATTCCATCCAGCGGCGCCGCCCCAGCGGGGCATGCGTGGCGCGCGCCGCGATACCGCCACATTCGCGCATGAAAAAAGCTGTACTGTTGGCCGCCGTCGCGGCCGGGTTGGCCGCGGGGGCCGCGCTTGGCGTATTCGTGCCGCGTTGGTTTGCGCCCGCGGCGGTCGATGCCAAGGCCGCAGCCAAACCGGTGCCCAAGCCCGCCGCAGTGCGGGTCAAGGTCGCCGCGGTGACCGAAATTCCATTTGCCCGGGGCCTGTCGGCCGTGGGCAGCCTGCGCTCGGATGAGGCAGTCGTGCTGCGGCCCGAAGTCGCCGGGCGCATCCAGTCCATCGAATTCAAGGAAGGCCAGCCGGTCAAGCGCGGCCAGCCCCTGATCCGGCTGGACGATTCGGTGCCGCGCGCCGAACTGGCCCAGGCCCGCGCCAACCTGACGCTGGCGCAAAGCCACTACCGCCGCGCCGTGGCGCTGCAGGGCAAGGGCTTCGTCAGCCAGCAGGCCCGCGACGAGTCGGCCAGCACGCTCAAGGTGCAGGAAGCCGCCGTGGCGCTGGCGCAGGCGCGCCTGGACAAGATGACCATCACTGCGCCTTTTGCCGGTTTCGCCGGCCTGCGCAGCGTCTCGGTGGGCGATTACGTCAACCAGGGCCAGGACCTGGCGCCGCTCGAGGCCATCGATCCGCTCAAGGTCGATTTCCGCGTGCCGGAAATGTATCTGAACAAGGTCGGCGTGGGCCAGCAACTGACGCTGCGCCTGGACGCGCTGCCCGGCCAGGAGCGCCAGGGACGGGTGTACGCCGTCAGCCCGCTGATCGACGCGGGTGGCCGTTCCATCCTGCTGCGGGCCACGGTGGCCAACCAGGACTCGGTGCTGCGGCCCGGCATGTTCGCCCGCGTGCAATTGATGTTCAACCAGGACAAGGCCCTGGTCGCGCCCGAAGCCGCGCTGTCGCCGTCGGGCGAGACGCAGTACGTCTACCGGGTCAAGGACGGCGTGGCCGAGCGCCGCGAAGTCACCATCGGCGAACGCCGCGAAGGCCGCGTCGAGATCCTGACCGGCGTGGCCGTGGGCGACCTGCTGGTGGTGTCCGGCCTGCAGCGCGTGACCGACGGCGGCGCCGTGCAGGTCGTGAACAACGGCGCCTGACGCCACATTCCGAGCGAGCGGCCGCCCATGCGTATCTCCGAAACCTGTATCAATCGGCCGGTGTTCGCGTCGGTGCTGTCGCTGATCATCGTCCTGATCGGCCTGATCTCGTATTCCCGCCTGACGGTGCGCGAATACCCCAAGATCGACGAACCCATCGTGTCGGTGGACACCACCTACAAGGGCGCCTCGCCCGAGGTGATCGAATCGCAGGTGACCAAGCCGCTGGAAGACCAGTTGGCCGGCATCGAGGGCGTGGACGTGATGACGTCGCGCAGCCGCTCCGAGCGCAGCCTGATCAACATCAAGTTCAACCTGTCGCGCAATCCGGACGCGGCGGCGGCCGAAGTGCGCGACAAGGTCTCGCGCGCCCGGCGCTTTCTGCCCGACGAGATCGACGAGCCCATCATCGGCAAGGTCGAGGCCGATTCCCAGCCCATCATCTACATCGCGGTGGAATCCGGTTCGTACTCGGCGATCCAGACGTCCGACTACATCAACCGCTACATCAAGACGCGGCTGTCGGTGCTGCCGGGGGCGGCCGAAGTGCGCGTGTTCGGCGAGCGCTTGCCGTCCATGCGCATCTACGTCGACCGTGACAAGCTCGCCGCCTACGGCCTGACCGTGCAGGACGTCGAGACCGCGCTGCGCAGCCAGAACGTCGAAATCCCCGCCGGCCGCATCGAATCGCGGGCCCGGGAATTCTCGGTGGTGTCGTCCACCGACCTGCAGACGCCGGCCCAGTTCGAGAACGTCATCGTCGCCAACGTGAAGGGCTATCCGGTGCGGCTGCGCGATGTGTCCAAGGTCGAGATCGGCGCCGCCAACGACCGGGTGCTGTCGCGCTTCAATGGCAAGCCGGCGATCAACATCGGCGTGACGCGCCAGTCCACCGCCAACCCGCTGGAACTGTCCAAGGCGGCGCGCGAGGAAATCGTGCGCCTGAACGAGAACCTGCCGGCCGGCATGAAGCTCACCATCGCGTATGACTCGTCGGTGTTCATCGAGCGGTCGATCGATTCGGTGTTCCACACCATCGGCGAGGCCATCATCCTGGTGGTGCTGGTGATCTTCTTCTTCCTGCGCAACCTGCGGGCCAGCATCATCCCCATCGTCACCATTCCGGTGTCGCTGGTGGGCGCCTGCGCGCTGATGTACCTGTTCGGCTTTTCCATCAACACGCTGACGCTGCTGGCCATGGTGCTGGCCATCGGCCTGGTGGTGGACGACGCCATCGTGGTGCTGGAGAACATCTTCCGCCACATCGAAGACGGCATGCCGCGCAAAGAGGCCGCGCTGCGCGGCTCGCGCGAGATCGGCTTTGCCGTGGTGGCCATGACCATGACCCTGGTCACCGTGTACGCGCCGCTGGCGTTCGCCACCGGCCGCACCGGGCGCCTGTTCATCGAGTTCGCGCTGGCGCTGGCCGGCGCCGTGCTGGTATCCGGTTTCGTGGCCCTGACGCTCACGCCCATGATGTGCTCGGTGCTGCTGCGCCACCAGAGCAGCCACAGCCGCTGGTACAACCTGATCGAAGGCTGGCTCAACGGCATGAGCAACGGCTACCGCCGCCTGCTGGGCGCCTCGCTGCGGCACCGCTGGCTGGTGGTCGTCATCGGCGTGGCCGTGGCCGCCGGCAGCGGCGTGCTGTTCAAGGTGGTCAAGAGCGAACTGGCGCCCATCGAAGACCGCGGCGTGGTGTTCGGCATCGTCAGCGCACCCGAAGGCGCCACGCTGAACTACACGCTGGACAGCATGCAGGGCATCGAAGGGTTCTACGCGGCCATTCCCGAAGCCAGCGGCAGCCAGGTCACGGTGGGCTTTCCCACGGTCACCGACGGCACCGCCATCCTGCGCCTGAAACCCTGGGAAGAGCGCGGCCGCAAGCAGCAGGCCATCACGCAGGAACTGCAGCCGCTGTTCTCGTCGCTGCCTGGCGTGCGCGCGTTTCCCACCAACCCGCCGTCGCTGGGCCAGTCCGCCCGGTCCAAGCCGGTGGAATTCATCATCATGAGCCAGGCGTCCTATGAAGAGCTGGCCCGCCTGACCGAGGTATTCCTGACCGAGCTGCGCAAGTATCCGGGTCTGATGAACCTGGATACGGACCTGCGCCTGAACACCCCCGAACTGCGGGTGCGGGTGGACCGTGACAAGATGGCGGACGTGGGCGCCAACGTCGATACCGTGGGCCGCACGCTGGAATCGATGCTGGGCGGCCGCCAGGTCACGCGCTACAAAGACCAGGGCGAGCAGTACGACGTGATCGTGCAGGTGACCCCGCGCGACCGCGCCAACCCCACCGATATTTCCGGCATCCACATCCGGGCGCGCGATGGCAGCATGGTGCAGCTGGACAACCTCCTGGGCGTGCACGAAGGCGTGTCGCCGCAGTCGTTGAACCACTTCAACCGCCTGCGCGCGGTCAAGATCGACGCCGCCGTGGCGCCGGGCTACGCGCTGGGCGAGGTGCTGACCCACATGCACCAGGTGGCCCGTGAAGTCCTGCCCAACACGGTGGTGACCGACCTGGACGGCCAGTCGCGCGAATTCCGCGACTCGTCCGGCAGCATCTACCTGGTCTTCGCCATGGCGCTGGCCTTCATCTACCTGGTGCTGGCCGCGCAGTTCGAAAGCTGGCGCAACCCGTTCATCATCATGCTGTCGGTGCCGCTGTCCATGACCGGCGCGCTGCTGGCCCTGTACCTGACCGGCGGCACGCTGTCGATCTACAGCCAGATCGGATTGATCACCCTGGTGGGCCTCATCACCAAGCACGGCATCCTGATCGTGGAATTCACCAACCAGCTGCGCGACGAGGGCAGGGAGCTGTTCGCGGCCGTCACCGAGGCCAGCGTGCTGCGCCTGCGGCCGATCCTGATGACCACGGGGGCCATGGTGCTGGGCACCGTGCCGCTGGCGCTGTCGACGGGCGCGGGCGCCGAATCGCGCCAGCAGATCGGCTGGGTCCTGGTGGGCGGACTGATGCTGGGTACACTACTGACCTTGTTCGTCGTGCCGGTGGCCTACACCCTGATCGCCACCGCACGCAAGAAACCCGGCCCCGCCGGCAGCGCAGCGCATCCCGAGCCGGATGCCCCGACGCCGCCGGCGTCTGCGGCCCAAGCGTCGGAATAGCTTTATGCGCCAGATCATCTTTGACACTGAAACCACCGGGCTGGACCCGGCCCAGGGACACCGCATCGTCGAAATCGGCTGCGTCGAACTGGTCAACCGGATGGCCACCGGCAACAACCTGCACATCTACCTGAACCCGGACCGCGACAGCGACCCCGAGGCGCTGGCGGTGCACGGCCTGACCACTGAGTTCCTGTCCGACAAGCCGCGCTTTGCGGACGTGGCCGACGAATTCGTCAAGTTCATCCAGGGCGCCGAGCTGATCGCGCACAACGCCGCATTCGACGTGAAGTTCTTCAACGCCGAGCTGGCCAAGACCGGCCGCGGCGTCATCACCGAATACTGCGAGACGATCACCGACTCGCTGCTGCACGCGCGGTCGCTGTTCCCCGGCAAGCGCAACTCGCTGGATGCACTGTGCGACCGCTTCGGCATTTCCAACGCCCACCGTACCCTGCACGGCGCGTTGCTGGACTCGCAGTTGTTGGCCGAAGTCTGGCTGGCCATGACTCGCGGCCAGGACGCGCTGCTGATCGACGTGGACGACAACGACCAGGGCGCCAATGGCGGCGTGGTGCTGGCCCGCTTCGATGCCTCAGGCCTGCCGGTGGTGAAAGCCAGCGAGGCCGAACTGGCCGAGCACGAAACCTACCTGGCGGCGCTGGACAAGTCGGTCGGCGGTGAATGCGTCTGGCGCAAGATTGACGTGCCGGCGGCGGTCAGCTGAACTTTTTCACGGGCGACTTGCACACTTTCAAAAAAGCGTGCTAATATTTCGCCTCTTTCGGGGTGGTTAGCTCAGTGGTAGAGCACTGCCTTCACACGGCAGGGGTCACAAGTTCGAAACTTGTACCACCCACCAAAGACCCTCGAAGAACCTGCCTGGCTGCAAAGCGGGTGAGCGTGATTCGAGATAGCAGTGCAAAGCAAGGCAGCAGTACAAAGCAATAGAGCCAACCCCAGCGGTTGGCTTTTTTGTTTTCTGCGCCGGCTTTGACGTGGCGCAAGCCTGGCGTTGGCGCTTGCGCGCGATCGTCCCTGGGGTTGTCTATCATGGAAGCTGAAATCGACGCTCCGGGAGACCCTTATGCACCCCAGCACCAACACCATGTTGATCATCATCGTCACCGGCGTGGCGCTCATGCTGGTCGGGTTCGGACTGCGGGACCGCAATATCGGCATGGGCCTGATGGGCGTCGGCCTCATCACGGCCATCGGCACCATCATCTACAAGGCGTACATCACGTTCTATTGATGACTGCGTAGTCCGCGCCCGCCCCGGCAGGGCGGGCGGCGCCGGTCAACCCTTGGCCGCGGCCTGGCGCGCCACCCGGGCCAGCAGCGTATCGAGCTGGTTGGCGAAGGCCTTGCGGTCCGCCTGGCTGAACGAGGGCGGTCCGCCCGTATCCACCCCGCCGGCGCGCAATTCTTCCATCATGTCCCGTACCGCCAGCCGCTCGCGGATGGTTTCCGGCGAATAGCGTTCGCCGCGCGGATTCAACGCCATTGCCCCTTTTTCCAGCACCTGCGCCGCCAGCGGAATGTCGCCGGTGATGACCAGGTCGCCCGCGGCCGCGCGTTCGACGATATGGTCGTCGGCCACGTCAAAGCCGCGCGGCACCTGCACCGCGCGGATCAGCGGCGACGGCGGGGTGTGCAGCGCCTGGTTGGCCACCAGGGTCAGCGGCACCTGCCAACGCTGCGCAGCGCGAAACAGGATGTCCTTGATGACCCCGGGGCAGGCGTCGGCATCGACCCAGATATGCATCAGCCCAGGGCCTTCTGCAGGGCCTCGGCCACGATGTCGTGGGTGGTGACGCCGCGTTCGGCGGCGGCGGCGCGCAACTGGTCGGCTTGGGCCTGCGACAGCTTCAGCGGAAACGGCACCAGGCCGGCGGCCTGGTCCAGCTTGCGCTGCTCGCGGCGGTCGGGCGCCTGCGAGGCGGTGCCGAAACGGTCGGGCGTGGCGGCTTGCTTGAGTTGGCCGGCCAGTTTCAGCGCCTGGTTCTTTTGCAGATCGAATTTATTCATGAAGATTCCTGATTGGGACCGCAATCATAAGCGCAAGCGGCGTCAAGGCTTGCCGGGTTCGGCGGGCGCCGGACGGGGTTTGGGATGTTCCAGCGCGGCCAGCCCTTCCTCGGCGCCGTCATGCAGCGGCACCGTCAGGCCGCGCCGGGCGGTCGCCACGCTGACCTGGGCGCCCTGGGCCGAGCCGGCGGCCAGCAGGTCCTGGCCGGTCTGGTAGACCGCGCGCACCACTTGCAGGGCTTCGTCACGGGTCAGGTCGGACGTGGTCAGCAGCAGCGCGGCCATGCCCACGGTGGCGACCGGTTCGGGCTGGTTGGGGTAGGTGCCGGCCACGATGTCCATCGGCATCAGCGCACTGTCCTGGGCCGCCAGGGCCTTGACCGCGGCGGGGTCCAGCGGCAGCAGCATCAGGTGCGCCTGGGTCAGCGCGTCGCGCAGCGGCGTGGCCGGCACGCCGATCACCTGCGCGGCGGCGTCGATCGCACCCGAATTCAACGCCGACAGCGATCCGGTGAACGTGGCGGGCACGGCCTCGTAGTCGCGACCTGCCTGCAGGCCATGCGCGGCCAGCACGGTTTCCAGCGTGGCGCGCACGGCCGAGCCTTCGGCGCCCATGGCGATCTTCTTGCCCTTCAGGTCGCGCACATTGCGCAGCCCCGCGTCATCGCGCACGACGATGTGCACCATTTCGGGGTACAGGCTGCCCAGCGCCCGCAGTCCCGTGAAGGGGCCTTGCGCGGCGAACGGGCCGCGGCCTTCGTAGGCCAGTTTGGCCGTGTCGGCCTGGGCCAGCCCGACGACCGCATCGCCGCTGCGCAGCAGGGCGATGTTCTCGGCGCCGCCGCCGGTGATCAGCGGCGTCACGCGGATCTGGCGGGCCTGGCCCACGTTGCCCAGTGCGCGGGCGAAGGTGACGTACTCGCCGCGGTCCGGGCCGCCAGCCAAGGGATAGCCTTGCTGCATGCGCGCCAGCCGGCCGTTGATGCGGGCGACCGAGCGTTCCAGTTCCTGCTGCACCACGTGCTGCGCGGTGCTGGACGCGCTGTAGGCGACCGAATGGGTGATCTGGTCCAGGGTCTCCAGCAGCCGCTGCGTGACGGGCGGCGGCGCGCCAGTGTCCAGCGACGGCGCCTCGGCGGCCTTGAAGCCCGCCGGCGTCACCAGTGCCCAGGTATCGCCATCCTTGCGGTAGATGGCGCTGGCGTGCGCCACGATGCGGTCGCCGGCCTGGTTGCCGCTGGATTTCACGCCGCTGATGCTGCGCGGGCCCGCGCCCAGCAGCGTCACCAGGGCGGCGGCGCCGGGCTGGTCCCACGCGCCCAGCGAGATGTCGCGTGTCACTTCCAGCCGCAGGTCGTAATAGACCACGCGGCGGGTTTCGCCGGCCGGCGCACTGCTGTCGGCCGCCGAGCCCATGCGCTTGATGTCATCGATGCGGAACAGGTCCGCGCCATAGGTGGCGGCCAGGCCGCGCTCGACGTCCGCGCGCAGCGCATCGGTATCGGGCGCGCGGCCGCAGGCGGCCAGCAGCAGGCACAGGGCGATCAGTACGAAGCGTTGCAGCATGCTCACATCCCCCCCACGAACGGCAAGGAGATCAGGGACGTCAGCACGATCACGTTCAGGATGTCCACCAGGAAGGCGCCGGTCACCGGCACCACGATGAAGGCCTGCGGCGCCGGGCCGTGGCGGCGCGTCAGCGCCTGCATGTTGGCGATGGCGGTGGCCGTGGCGCCCAGCGAAAAGCCGCAGAACGCGGCCGACATGATGGCGGCCTCGTAATCGCGCCTGAGCAGCCGGAACACGACCAATGCCGCGTACAGCGCGCAGAACAGCGTCTGCACCGCCAGGATCAGCGCCAGCGGGCCGGCCAGCCGCGCCACGCTGGACAGGTCCAGCGTCATCATCGTCATGGCCAGGAACAGCGACAGCGTGATGGTGCCGATGATCTCGGTGGCGCGGTCATCGAGCTTCAAGCCCAGGCGTTCGCCGCCGTTGCGGATCAGCACGCCGGTCGCCAGGCACCACAGGAAGTTGGGCAGGCTGACGGGCGCGCCTTCCACCAGCGTCGCCAGGAAGCCGCCAGCTACCAGGCAGACGAAGGCGGCGGTCATGGACGTGATGAACGACGCCGAGGTCGACGGCGCCTGCGCCTCGCCCAGGTCGGGCGCTTCATGGCCGCCGTCGGCTTGCGGGTCCAGGCTGCCGCGCAGCTTGTGGCGCCGCATGATCCATTCGGCCACCGGGCCGCCCACCACGCCGCCCAGCACCAGCCCGATGGTGGCCGCGGTCATGGCCAGGGCCATCACGTCCTGGATGTTGTTGACGTCGGCAAAGCGGGTGGCATAGGCCGCGCCCGTGCCGTGCCCGCCCACCAGCGTGATGGTGCCGCCCAAAAGACCCATCAGCGGATGCATGTCCAGCAGCCAGGCCATGCCCAGCCCCACCGCGTTCTGCAGCACCAGGAAAGGAATCAGCGCCAGCAGGAATGCGATCAGGCGCGGGCCGCCCTTGGCCAGCAGCTTCAGGTTGGCCGTCAGGCCGATGCAGCCGAAGAACAGCAGCAACAACGTCGGCTTGATGCTGGTTTCCAGGGCAACCGACACGCCGCCCCAGGTGGACAGCAGGTAGGCCGCGATGGCGAACAGCAGCCCGCCGACGATCGGGTCGGGGATGCTGTAGCGCGCCAGCACGCCGATCCGGGTGGTCAGCACGCGGCCGATGGCGAGCACCAGGCAGCAGGCCAGCAGGGATTGGACGGGGGAAAGCGAAATCATGGATACCTTCGCGCCCCGCGGGGCGCAGTCAATTCAAAGCGGAAATGCACGCGCCATGTAGCGGGCTTGCGGCCCGTAGCCTTCAAGCTTGGCCGCCAGGTCTTGCCCGCCGGCCGCAACGGGCGCATAGCCGTGGCGGACCCAATACCCCACCGCGGACCCCAGCGATACCAGGCTGGCCCGCTGTAAACCGCACAGCATGGCGGCCTGGGCCGCGGCTTGCAGCAGCGCCTGCCCGACGCCCAGGCCCTGGGCCGACGGCGCCACCGCGCAGTCGTGCAGGAACCAGTGATCGGCTGGTTTGGGCAGGGTCGTCAGCGGTGCGTCCAGCGTGGGTGGCAGGCCTGCGTCCCACGGGTACGACACCAGATAGCCCAGCACAGCCTCCGCGGCCTTCGGCGCCGCGGCTTGCGCCACCCAGCAATACGCCGGCGCGAGCGCCAGCCGGTTCAGGAAGAATTCAGCGCTTTCCAGCAGAAAGCCCGGGTAAGCCTGGGCCTGGACCTGCAGGATGGCATCGACGTCGCCGGTCAGCATGGGGCGGACTTGATATTGCATAACACCCTTGGAAAACAAGAACTTCGCGCATTTTACCGGTCTGGGGGCAGCGACCTGGCCCCGGTGCTTTACGTCCTTTCACATATCGGGGACAGAGATTCACCGGGCTTTATACGGCTTTATACATTTGGCCCGTCCGGCTTTTTAGAATCCTCGCAAGGGATGCGATATGGCCGTCGAGGCATTTCATGAAAATTCGACGAGGGGCTGCGCATACTGCCTGTCATACCGTCCCGCATACCCGTTTTTCAAAGTCCTATGCACATCCAATTCCGGTCCGAGCCCATGGGGCAGCAAGTCCTGGCCAAAGCGTTTCCCTTGGAAACGGTCTGGCCGACGGCTGCCGCCAACGTGCCCTACGACACCTGCGTGACTTGCGTCATTCCCTGCCTGAATGAATGCGAGAACCTGCGCGTGCTGCTGCCGTTGCTGCGCAGCCGCCTGGCCGCGCTGTGCAGTGGCTGGGAAATCATCGTGGCCGATGATGGCAGCACGGATGGCACCGAAGCGCTGATGGCCGAATGGACCCAGTACGACGGCTTTCGCTACGTGCAACTGTCGCGCAATTTCGGCAAGGAAGCCGCGCTGAGCGCCGGCCTGGAAAGTGCCACGGGCAACGTGGTCATCTGCCTGGACGCCGACATGCAGCATCCCCCCGCGCTGATCGAGCAGATGCTGGCCCGCTGGGCCGCCGGCGCCGAAATGGTCTATGCCGTGCGCGAAACCCGCAACGACGAATCCTGGATCAAGCGCACGGGCGCACGCTGGTTCTACAAGCTGCTCAGCGGCGCCCGCGGCGTCGACGTGCCGGCCCATGCCGGCGACTTCCGTCTCATGGACCGTGGCGTGGTGGATGCGCTCAATGCCCTGCCCGAACGTACCCGTTTCATGAAGGGCCTGTACGCCTGGGTGGGCTTCAAGGGCGAAGCGCTGCCCTACACGCCCGACGAGCGCATGCATGGCGACAGCCGCTTCGGCAACATGCGCCTGGCGCGGTTGGCCCTGGATGGCCTGACCGCCTTCACCACCTGGCCGCTGCGCCTGGTCAGCCTGGTTGGCTTGCTGTTCGCCGTCCTGGCAATGGCCTACGCGACCTATCTGGTGGGCGAATACCTGGTGTCCGGCAACGCAGTATCCGGTTGGACCACGATCGTCACGGCGGTGCTGTTCTTTGCCGGCGTCAACCTGATTTCGCTGGGCGTGGTGGGCGAATACGTCGCCCGTATCTTCGATGAGGTCAAGGGGCGCCCGCTGTTCGTGGTGCGCCGCCGCCAGGGGCACGCCGCCCGCTCCGACAAGGCCGCACACTGATGAGCACCGTTATGCAACGCCCGGCGCGCTCCGAATGGATCCCGCCGGCGGGATGGTTCCTGCTCGCGATCGGCTTCTGGCTTGCCTTCCTGGCCTGGGTCAGGCCCCTGACGCTGCCCGACGAAGGCCGCTATGCCGGCGTCGCCTGGGACATGCTGCGCAGCGGCTCGCATGCCGTGCCGCTGCTCGATGGCATGCCGTATTTCCACAAACCGCCGCTGTACTACTGGATCACCGAACTGTCGTTCACGCTGTTCGGCGTGCATCCGTGGGCCGCCCGCGTGCCCTCGCTGCTGGCATCCTGGGCCGCCATTGCCGCGCTCTACGCGTTCGTGCGGCGTTACCGCGATGTCGCCAGCGCGACCATCACCGCCCTGGTGCTGGCCACCTTGCCGTTCTTCTATGGCGGTTCGCAGTTCGCCAACCTGGACATGCTGGTCGCCGGCCTGATCACGCTGTGCGTGCTGGCCGCGGCGGACACCGCGCTGCGCGTCGAACGCGGCCAGGCCTATCGCTGGATGTCTCTGGCCGCCGCCGCGCTGGCAGGGCTGGCGGTACTGGCCAAGGGCCTGATCGGCCTGGTGCTGCCCGGTGCGATTCTGTTCATCTGGCTGGTCTGGAGCCGTCGCTGGCGCGGCCTGGCCGCGCTGGTATGGCCGCCTGCATTGCTGGTGTTCGCGGCAGTCGCCGTGCCGTGGTTCGTGCTGATGCAGATCCGCTACCCCGGCTTTTACGACTATTTCTTCGTCTACCAGCACTTCCAGCGTTTTGCCGAAGGCGGCTTCAACAATGCCCAGCCGTTCTGGTTCTACCTGCCGGTGGTGGTGGGGCTGGCGCTGCCCTGGTCGTTGTGGGGCGGCGGCATCCTGCGCAAGGCGTTCTGGGCGGAAGGCCCGCAGCGTGACCTGCGCCGCCTGGCCCTGATCTGGTTCGTCGTCGTGGTCGGTTTTTTCTCGCTGCCCAATTCCAAGCTGGTCGGCTACGTGCTGCCTGCGTTGCCGGCGCTGGCCTTCTTGCTGGCCGAAGTCATCGTTGCCGCCTGGCGCCAGAAGGACGATACGCTGGCGCCCCGGCTGGTGCGCATCTGCGTCGGTGTCGGCGCAGGCATCTGCGTGCTGGCGATCGGCATCGCCGCGCACAGCGCCCGCGGCAGCGCGGGCCCGCTGGCCGCCGTGATCCGCCCGCTGGCGCAGCCGGGCGATACGTATGTATCGCTGCATACCTATCCGTTCGACCTGGCACTGTATGCCCAGGCGCCCCAGCCTTCATGGGTGGTGGACGATTGGCTCAATCCGGACGTGCCGGTGCGCGACAACTGGCGCAAAGAACTCTACGACGCCGCCAAGTTCGAACCGCAGGTCGGCAAGCAGGTGTTGATCAGCCGGGAGGAGTTCGATGCCCGCCTGTGCGCCGCGCCGGAAGGCTCGCGCTATTGGGTCTGGGGCACCAGTTCGGACGGCGGCAATTACCGGGCGCTGCAAGGCTTGCAGCCGGTGGCGACCAGCGTGAAATACGTGATCTGGCAGGTGGTGGCGGATGCCGCCTTCAAGCAGCGGGCTTGTGGCGGAATGCCCAAAGCCGGCTCGTGATGAAGGTGGCCACCGCCAGGGCGATAAGAATGAGGGCCAGCAGGATGTCGTAGCGTACGGCCGTTACGCGCAGCAACCAGGCGTAAGCGGATTCATTGATGATGAAGCCGACGGCTGAAATGAAGAAGAAACGGCGGACTGCTATGGTCCAGGGTGTGTGGGAATGTCTGAACGTAAGCCGGTAGTGCCCGCTGAAGGAAACCACGAACGCCACCAGCCAGCCGATCAGGTTGGCCAGGAGCGGCGCGGCGCCCAGGGCCTCGACGCAGGCAACGGCGACGCCCCAGTGCGTGGCGGCCGCTGCGCATCCGACGGCGATGAACAGACTGACTTGTTGAAGCAGGGCGCGCATGTGGGGCGTGTCGAAGAAGAATGGCGGGGTGAAAGCATGAGCAAACGCATAGTGGTCTGCGGTGACGATTTTGGCATGAATGCCGATATCGATGAAGGCATGATTGCGCTGGCCGGCCTGGGCCGCCTCAGCGCCGTCAGCTGCCTCGTGCAAGGCCCGACCTTTGCCGCCAACGCGCCGCGCCTGGCGGCCCTGGATGTCGACATCGGCCTGCATCTGAACTTCTCCGAATCGCTGGGCCCGGACGATGCCGACGTGCCGTCGCTGTCGCGCCTGATCCTGCGCGCCTACGCCCGCCAGCTCGATGCGGCCTGGGTCGACCAGCGCCTTGAACGCCAGTTCGATGCGTTCGAAGCGGCGTTCGGCGGCGCGCCCGACTACGTGGACGGCCACCAGCACGTGCACCAGCTGCCTGTCATTCGTGAACGCCTGCTGCGTCTGCTCAAGCGCCGCTATGGCGCCAGCATGCCCTGGCTGCGCCAGACCACGCCCGGCGCGCTTTGCGGCATTCCTGCCAAGGAATCGATCAAGGCCCGCATCATCGGTGCGCTGGGCGCGGCCGAACTGGGCCGCCAGGCCCGCAAGGAAGGCCTGCGCACCAACCGCCGCCTGCTGGGCGTATATGGGTTCGAAGGCGGCAAGCGGCGCTATGCCGACCTGCTGCAGAACTGGTTGTTCAATGCCCAGGATGGCGACCTCTTGATGTGCCATCCGGCGCTGGACAGCCAGGGCGGCAGTGCCATGGCGCGCCAGCGCCGGGCTGAATACGACGTGCTGGCCAGCCCCAAGCTGGGCGATTGGCTGTCCGCCAACGGCGTGCGCATCACGCGCCTGCCGGCCGTGCTGGCCGGCGTCGCTGTGCAAGCGCACCGCACACCGCGCCGGCAAGCCGCCGCCGGCTAAGGCCGGGCAGGGCTCGAAGCGGCATCTACGCGGCCATTCCGCCTAGGCCCGCGTCAAATTCTGCAGCAACCACGCACCGGCCGGCCCGAGCGGCCGCCGGGTCGACCACACCGCATCCACCCGAATCTGCCTGGGCCAGCCCGGCACGGCCAGTTCCACCAGTTGTCCGCGGCCAAAGCGCTGCAGCATCCAGCGCGGCAGTTCGGCCCAGCCGAAACCCAGGTTGGCCATTTCCAGCAGCATCAGGTAGCCCGGCGCCGACCAGGTCGATTGCGACGGGGCGGGTTCCTTGTCGTCCAGCTCATAGGTGCTCAGGCGCAGTTCGCGTTCGTTCTTCAGGTGGTCCGCCGTGACGCCCTTGAGCGCCGCCAGGGGATGGCTGCGGCCCACGCACAGCACGATCTCGGACGCATCGCGCAGGCTGGCATGCGCCATGTCCGGCGGGTAGCTGTCCTGCGCCGCCATCAGCCCCAAGTGGGCGCGGCCCTGCTGCACCAGCGCCACCACGTCTTCGTATTCCGCGATCAGGCATTCGAAGCGCAGCGCCGGGTAGCGCTCGTCGATCTGGCTGAGCATGTTTTCAAAGGTTTCGGACTGAAACGTGTCCGACAGCACCACGGTCAGTCGGGGCTCCAGTCCGGCCGACAGCTGGCTGGCGCTGCGGTTCAGGCGGTCGTTCGCGGCCAGCACCTGCAAGGCCTGGGTCAAGAGCACCTGGCCGGCCTCGGTCAGCGCAGGCTGGCGTTGGCTGCGGTCGAACAGGGTCACGTTCAGGTCCACTTCGAGATTGGCGATGGTTTCGCTGACGGTGGATTGGCTTTTGCCCAGCTTGCGGGCCGCGGCGGAAAACGTGCCTTCGGCGGCGACCTGGGCGAAGGTGGCCAGGGACTCGAGGGAATGGCGCATGGTAGTTTTTGGGTATCGGTTTTTCCGATGGATATCATCTTTATCGTACCGGAAATATCGTCGAAAATCGCCGGGTTACTCAAGCAACCGACCTCAGGTGGGTCATGACGCAAGCCAAGAAAACCCTCAAAGAACGCTTTTTCCACGCCTTCCTGTTCGAAATCCTGGCCATCGGCCTGTGCGCGCCAGTCGCGGCCTGGGCCATGGGCAAGTCGCTGTTCGAAATGGGCGTGCTGACCGCGGTGATCGCCTGGATCGCGCTGGTCTGGAACATGATCTACAACGCCGCGTTCGACCGCCTGGAAAACCGGCTGGGCATCACCCGCAACCTGCGTGTGCGGGTGGTGCATGCGTTCGGCTTCGAGCTGGGGCTGATCCTGATCGTCATTCCGCTGGCGGCCTGGTGGCTGCAGATCAGCCTGTGGCAGGCGTTCGTGCTCGACATCGCGCTGGTGCTGTTCTACCTGCCCTATGCGTTCTTCTACAACCTGGGCTACGACCGGGCCCGCCCGCGCGTCATGGCCTGGCTGGCGCGCGGCGCCACCGACGCGGCCGAGCCGGCGACCCCCGCCGCCGCTACGCGTCAATGACCTTGCGCGTGAACATCTCCAGGTAGTCCATCAGCGAATCCGCGCCACGGATGGCCGCGGCGGCGTCGCCCGTGGCGATGCCCTCGGCCATGGCCATGTGGCGCCGCGCGCCCTCCGTAATGTCGCCTTCGTGCTGGTAGGCATACCAGAAGCGGCGGCACTGGATGATCAGCGGTTCCACCGCATTCACGGCGGACACGTTGCGGCAGGCGTTGTGGCAGACGTGGTCCAGCGATTGGTCCGCCTGCATGTAGTCATCCAGGTTGCCGCCTTCGGCCGCGCGGATCATCTGGGCCGCGCATTCCACGATCTGGCTGCGCTGGGCGGGCGTGGCGCGGCGCGCGGCGCTGGCGGCAATCAGTTGTTCCAGCGCCCGGCGGGTCTGGATCAGGTCCATGTGGTCGGCCAGCTGGATCATCGACACCCGCAGCCCGCGGCGCGGTTCCTGGCGGATCAGCCCGGCCGCCACCATGCGCAGCAGCGCTTCGCGCAGCGGGGTGCGGCCCAGGCCGGTCTTCTCGACCAGGTCGGCCTCCACCACCGCGCTGCCCGGCTGCAATTGCAGTGTGGCGATCATGCTTTCGATCTGGTCGTAGGCGACGTCGGCGGCGCGCCGTTTGGGTTCTGCTCCGGCCATCAATTATTGTTTTCCTTCGTTTTGCGCCACTGCGTGTAGGCCAGCCATTCGCCGACGAACCCGCGCCGGAAGAACGACACGCACAACACGAAAATCAACCCGATGACGATGGTGACGACATCGCCCAGGGTGGCAAGGTAGTTCTGCAGGCTGACCACCAGGGTGGCGCCCACCACGGGGCCCCACTCGGTGCCGATGCCGCCCAGCAGGGTCATCAGCAGCACCTCGGTGGAGGTGGCCAGCGACACGTCGTTCAGCGCCACCAATTGCAGCACCAGCGCCTTGAGCGAGCCGGCCAGGCCAGCGACCGAGGCGGACAGCACGAAAGCCAGCAGCTTGCACCGATCCGTATCGTACCCCAGTGAAATCGCCCGCGGCGCGTTGTCGCGGATGGTCTTGAGCACCTGTCCGAAGGGCGAATGGATCACCCGATACACGAACAGGAATCCCAGCACGAAGACCCCCAGCGCGAAGTAGTACATGTGGGTGTCCGAGCTCAGGTCGAGCAATCCCAGGAATTTGCCGCGGGGGATGCCCTGCATGCCGTCCTCGCCGCGCGTCCACTTCACCTGCACTGCCATGAAGTACGCCACCTGCGACAGCGCCAGCGTGATCATCGCGAAATAGATGCCGGTGCGGCGGATGGCCAGCCAGCCGATCGCATAGCCGATGGCGGCGGCCATGGCCACGCCGCACAGCATGGCGATTTCGGGCGGCAGGCCGGCCGCGCCGTACAGGATCATCATCTGGCCGGCGGCATAGCCCGCCCAGCCGAAGAACGCGGCATGGCCGAACGACACCAGGCCGGTGAAGCCGGTCAACAGGTTGAAGGCCAGCGCGAACAGCGCGAAGCACAGCACCTTCATGACGAACACCGGATAGACCACCTGCGGAAAAAACGGCACCAGCAGGGCCGGCACGAGCAACAGCGCCAGGATGCGGATAGAAAGGGGGAAGCGGGACACCTTATTTCTCCTTGCCGAACAGGCCCGCGGGGCGCATCAGCAGCACCACCGCCATCACGATGAACACGACCACGGTGGACGCTTCGGGGTAGAACACCTTGGCCAGGCCTTCGAGCAGGCCCAGCGCCAGGCCGGTAACGATGGCGCCCATGATCGAACCCAGGCCGCCGATCACCACTACCGCGAACACGATGTTCAAGAGGTTGGACCCCATCAGCGGATTGATCTGCATCACCGGCGCGGCCAGCACGCCGGCCACGCCGGCCAGCGCCACGCCAAAGCCGTAGGTCAGGGTGATCATCACGGGCACGTTCACGCCAAAGGCCTGCAGCAGCCGGGCGTTTTCGGTGCCGGCCCGCAGCAGCGCGCCCAGCCGGGTGCGTTCGAACAGGTACCACGTCACCAGGCACAGCGACAGCGACGCCACCACCACGAAGGCGCGGTAAGCGGGCAGGAACATGAAGCCCAGGTCGAAGCCACCCTGCAGGATCTCGGGCGGCTCGTAGCCCACGCCGGAAATGCCGTAGAAGTTGCGAAAGCCCCCCTCCATCATCAGCGCGATGCCGAAGGTCAGCAGCAGGCCGTACAGGTGGTCCAGGTGATAAAGGCGCTTGAGCAGCGTCTTTTCGATCACCACGCCGACCGCGCCGACCATCAGCGGCGCCAGCACCAGCGCCGCCCAGAAGTTGACCTGCACGCCGGGGCCCAGCAGTTGCGGCAACTGCGTGAAGCCGATCCACGCCAGGAACGCCGCCATCATGAACTGGGCGCCATGGGTGAAATTGACGATATTGAGCAGGCCGAAGATGATGGCCAGCCCCATGCTGAGAATGGCGTAGAAGCAGCCGTTGATCAGCCCCACCAGCAGTTGGGCGAGCAGGGCGGGAAGCGAGATGTCGAACATAGTGGGCGGCAGGCGGATACGCGGACGCGTCGGTTTCCAGGAAAGCGCGCGCACGGCGCACGCCTCGTGCGGGTCGAACCGGCGCCGGGCGTGACCGCCC
>NZ_JCBANA010000043.1:0-56409 GCF_059760725.1 Achromobacter sp. 1014246743 | reverse complement strand
AAAAAGGGCGTACAGAAGGGGCACAAAGGGGTTGGGGGGGCGGGGGGTGGTGAAAAGGAGGGGGGGGGTGGGGGGGGTTGGGTTGGGGGGGGTGACGGGGGGGGGGGGGGGGGGGGGGGGGGGGGTTTTGGCCCGCCCTTGGGGGGGGGTTTGTGGTTGGGGGGGAAGGGGGGCTGGATTGTGTTGGGCCCCGCAGTTCCTGGGGGGGCTTCGGGGCGGGAGCACTTATACTCTCGCGCTATGTTTCATGTTCAAGATTCTCTCTATATTGATGAGCGCGAGCTCGAGTTCTCGATGATCCGGGCGCAGGGCGCGGGGGGGCAGAACGTCAATAAGGTTTCCAGTGCCGTGCATCTGCGGTTTGATGTGCGGGCGTCGTCGTTGCCGGACGAGATCAAGGATGCCTTGTGTGGGCTGAACGATCATCGGATTTCGAAGGATGGCGTGATCGTCATCAAGTCGCAGTCGTTTCGCAGCCAGGAAAAGAATCGGGCCGAGGCGATCGAGCGGCTGGTGACTCTGGTGCGGGCGGCGGCGAAGGTCGAGAAGCCGCGGCGGGCGACGAAGCCGACGCGGGCGTCGCAGCGGCGGCGGGTGCAGCGCAAGGTGCTGCATGGCGAGGTGAAGCGGTTGCGGGGGCGGGTGCAGGGCGAGTAGGCGGTTTTGGGGGGGATAGCCCCTTGGCTCGTAGGGGCATGACTATATATCGAGATGTCTCGATATAAGATTCGATAAATTGCGATATTGGAATATGACGACCCTTTCTTCTCCCGCTACGGCGGCCGCTCCGGTGATCGATGCCGACGCCATTCTCAAGGCGTTGGCCAATCCGGTGCGTCGCGAGATTCTGGCGTGGTTGAAGACGCCGGAGGCGCACTTCGAGGAACGGCCGGGGCATACCTTTGAAAACGGGGTGTGCGCGGGCCATATCGATGGGCGCTGCGGGCTGTCGCAGTCGACGGTGTCTTCACACCTCGCGGTGCTGCAGCGCGCGGGGCTGATTACGCCGACGAAGGTGGGGCAGTGGGTGTTCTTTCGTCGCAATGAAGCCGTGATTGCCGCATTTTTGCAGCAATTGAACCAAGATATGTAGCCTGCCGCCGCTACCCAGCGCCCGACCGCCGGGCAAGGATTTGTTTGTATGAGCCAGTTGTTTGAACCCCTGCGCGTGGGCGATCTGACCCTGCCGAACCGTATCATCATGGCCCCGTTGACCCGCCAGCGGGCCAGCGAAGGCCGGGTGCCGAATGAATTGATGGCCGAGTATTACGTGCAGCGCGCCGACGCCGGGCTGATCCTGACCGAGGCGACCTCGGTGACGCCGCAGGGCGTGGGCTATGCGGATACGCCGGGGCTGTGGTCGCAAGACCAGGTGAAGGGCTGGCGCAAGGTGACGGACGCGGTGCATGCCGCCGGCGGCCGTATTTTTGCGCAGCTGTGGCACGTGGGCCGGATTTCCGATCCGGTGTTCCTGAACGGCGAACTGCCGGTGGCGCCCAGCGCGATTGCGGCGCAAGGCCACGTGAGCCTGGTGCGTCCGAAGCGCGGCTATGTGGTGCCGCGCGCGCTGGAAACGGATGAAATCCCGGGCGTGGTCGAGGCGTATCGCCGCGGCGCGCTGCTGGCCAAGGACGCCGGTTTCGATGGCGTGGAAGTGCACGGGGCAAACGGTTATCTGCTGGACCAGTTCCTGCAGGACAGCACCAATCAGCGCACGGATGGCTACGGCGGTTCGCTGGAAGGCCGCGCCCGCCTGATGCTGGAAGTGATCGATGCGTGTGTGAGCGTGTGGGGCGCGGGCCGGGTCGGCCTGCACCTGTCGCCGCGCGGCGATTCGCACACGATGGGCGATTCGGATCCGCTGACGACGTTCAGCTACGTGGCGCGTGCGGCGCGCCGCCGTGGCCTGGCGTTCCTGTGTGTGCGCGAGCACGAGGGGACGGACAGCATCGGCCCGCAATTGCGCGAGGCGTTTGGCGGGGTGTACATCGGCAACGAAGGCTACACGCGCGAATCGGCGGAAGCTGCCATTGAAGCAGGCCGCGTGGATGCGGTGGCGTTTGGCGTGCAGTACATCGCCAACCCGGACCTGGTGCGCCGCTTCGCGCTGAAGGCGCCGCTGAATGCACCGGATTCGTCGACGTTCTATTCGTCGGGCGCGGCCGGTTATACGGACTATCCGGCCCTGGCGGCCTGAACGGCCGGTCGGACGCTGCCTGGGTAGCCAGGCCGTCCGGCCCGCTCGGCCGAGTCCTCATACGGGCTTGGGTTCTGGTTTGCGGCATGGCCGCAAGCGGGAACCCAAGCCCGTTTTTCAATTCAGCGTCACGCGTATTCTCAATGCAGAATCGCGCGCATCGGGTAGGTGAACAGCCCGTAGTGCGCGGCGTTCAGGCCCAGGTGGGCCAGCACGGCGGCTGCCAGGCCGCCATGACGATAGGCCACGCCGTAGCCAACGCCGGCAATGCCTGCCAGCAGCATCCACTGCCAGCCGCCCGCGTAGTGCGCCAGGCCGAACAGCAGCGCGGCGACCCCTGGCGCGGCCGTGGCGCCCCAGCGCTGGCCGCGCCAGCACTGCGCCAGGCGCTGCTGCACGTAGCCGCGGAACAAGGCTTCTTCGGCCAGGGTCACGAGCAAGGCATTGTTGATCAGCCAGAGCCAGCCGGATTCGGGCCATTTCGGCGCCCATCCCACCACGCCCAACGCCAGGGCCAGCCCCAGGCAGACCACGATGGCGGCGGCGCAGGCGGCCAGGGCGGCGCCCAGGGTGGTGCGCGCGGTGGTTCCCGCCATGACGGGCGCGGCGGCCAGGATGACCCAGAACGCGACCAGCGGTTTGTCCAGGTTCAGGTACATGCCGAAGGGTACGGCGTCGGGCGTCAGCGCGGCGCGCGGGATGACCAGCGGGTTGTGAAAGCCCGGCAGCCAATGCAGGAACAGCAGCACGGCCACCGCCAGGAACAGCGTATGGCCGGCGGCGCGCAGGGCGGGCGGCGAGGCAGGGCGGACCAGCATGGCGGCCAGGACCAGCAGCGCGGGCCAGGCCAGCGCCAGCGGCTCGATGCCGCCTTGGGTCCAGGCCCAGGCGTAGGCGGCAGCCAGCGGCAGCAGCGACCAGCGGCGGGTGGCCGGCAGCCACAACAGGGCGGCGGCCAGGAACAAGAGCGAACCGGGGGACACGAGCGGCATGAATCTTCCTGCGATGCATCAATGGGCGGCGGTCTGCGTGCGGCCCCGCGGGCGGGTGGCGCCACCCGAAAAAACGCGGCGATCCGCCAAGGCGCGCAGCCGCCGCCACGACAAGGTCGCCAGTGTAAGCGCCCCGGGCTTTTCATTTCCGCGCTTTCAGGCGACCATGCCGCAGCGGCGGCACGGGCTTGCCGCGCGTCGCGGGCCTGCCCGCACAAGGAGCAACAATGAAACTGATCGCCTGGTTGATGTTGGCGGCGGCAATCCTGCCCTTCGTGTCGACGATCGTGGCCAAGGCCGGCGGCAACAAGTTCGACAACAACGATCCGCGCGCCTGGCTGGCCCGCCAGGAAGGCTGGCGGGCGCGCGCCAACGCGGCGCAGATCAATACCTTTGAAGCGCTGCCGTTCTTTTTCGGCGCGGTGCTGTTTGCGCTGTACACCCAGGCGCCGCCCGCGCACGTGGCCACGCTGATGGCGTGCTGGCTGGGGGTGCGGCTGGGCTATCTGGCAATGTACCTGGCGGGCTGGGGCGCGCTGCGTTCGCTGGTGTGGACGATCAGCATGGGGTTCACGATCGCCATCCTGTTCTCGGGCGTGTAGCACTATGCGCAAACGGCGCATCGCGGCCGGCGTCGCCGTCGTGGCGGGCGTGCTGGTATACGTGGCCAATGCCGACCGGACGGTGCCCGAGCCGGGGGCGCAGCCGACGCTGCTGGCGCACCGCGGCATCGCGCAGCGGTACGACACCACCGGCATGCAGCCCGACACCTGCACGGCTACCCGGATCGTGCCGCCCGTCCATGGCTACCTCGAAAACACCATCGCGTCGATGCGCGTCAGCTTCGAGGCGGGCGCCGACATCGTCGAGATCGACGTGCACCCGACCACCGACGGCCAGTTCGCGGTGTTCCATGACTGGACGCTGGATTGCCGCAGCGACGGCCACGGCGTGACGCGCGAACATTCCATGGCCCAGCTCAAGGCGCTGGACATCGGCTACGGCTACACGGCGGACGGGGGCAAGACGTTTCCGTTGCGTGGCCGCGGCGTGGGGCTGATGCCGTCGCTGGACGACGTGCTGGCCGCCTTTCCGCGCCAGCGTTTCCTGATCAATGTCAAAAGCCGCGACCCGGCCGAGGGCGAGGCCCTGGCCCGCGTGCTCAATGCCATGACGCCCGAACGGCGGCGCGACTTCATGGCTTATGGCGGCGATGAGCCGATGGCGCGCCTGCGCCAGTTGTCGCCGGATGTGCCGACCTTGACCCGCTCGGGTTTGAAATCCTGCCTGCTGCGCTACGCCGCCCTGGGTTGGTCGGGCCATGTGCCAGAAGCTTGCCGCGGCATGCCGGTGATGGTGCCGATCAATGTCGCGCCCTGGCTGTGGGGCTGGCCCGGCCGCTTCCAGGCGCGGCTGCGCGACGTCGGCAGCACCCCGTTCCTGATCGGGCCGTATGAGGGCGAAGGCTTTTCAACCGGCATCGACACGCCGGACGACATGCGCCGCGTGCCCACGGGCTATACGGGCGGTATCTGGACCAACGAAATCGAAGCGGCCGCCCATGCCTTCAAGGGCCGCAGCCCCACGGCGTCGTTTCCTTGACGGCCACGAGGCGCTGCGCGAGGCAGCGCCGGGATGTCATGCCAGGTGGCTTCGTGGACCTTACTTCCACTCGAACACGGCGCGCGCCGTGCCGCTGTTCTGCACTGTCACGTCGCGGTCTTGCGTCTTGCCGTTGAAGGTGGCGGACACCTTGTAGCTGCCGGCGGGCAGTTTGACCAGCATGTAGGGGCCTTCGGATTCGGCCTTCAACACCTGCTTGCCGTGGGCGTCCTGGATGTGGACGGCGACGTTGGCCACGTAGTCGGCCTTGCCGTCGCGCTGGGCGGCAAAGGTCAGCGCCAGCGGGTAGTCTTTGGCCGCGGCCTTGAGGGCTTCGGATTCGTCCAGGCCGATGCCGCCGCTGACGTACTGCACGCTGCCTTGCTGCTTCACGGCAGGCAGGGCGGCCTGGGCGGTGGTCAGGATGCCGGCAACGGCCAGGCTGCCCAGCGCCATGACGGCGGCCACGGTGCAGCGTTCGATGCGTTTGTTCATGGAATGCTCCTTACGGAAATGATCACGCGCAAAAAAAAGCGTGATGGGAAATTCGACCGCCCGTCGCGCGGCGAGTTCGCTTTCGGCGCGACGGGATGCCTACCGATTGTTTCCGCGGCCTATTTCAGGATATCGCTTGCGGCAGCGTCGCGCCAGGCAAAGGCCAGGGCGCTTTCGCCATTGACCGATCCATCGGGGGCGAAGCGCCTTTCGGTCAATTCGGCCGCGCCGTCGTCGCGCAGTGCCAGCACGGTGGAACTGCGGGTGCCATAGTTGGGGCTGATGATGAACGGACTGCTCAATAGTCTTTCCCGATCCCGCGGCAGGCCGGTGGCGGGCAGGTCGGCATCGTCGGCGGGCTGGCGGTCGGCCAGGGCGGTGAACAGCGCCGGCAGGTCGGGCTGGGGATCGTTTTCCAGCACGCGCTCAAAGGCCGCCCGAGTGCGTGCCAGTTTGGGCCAGGGGGTGTCCAGCAAATGGTTGGACAGCGCATAGACGCCGGGCGCCAGCGCGCGCGGCGCGCCGTCGCGGTTGCTGGTGTACCAGGCGCCGCGCGCGTCGCCCACGATCAGGTTGAAGCCGTTGTAGGCCTGGCCGGCGGCATGGACGGCGGCCACGTAGTCCGCGGGGGATTCTGTGCCGCGCAGGAAGCCTTCGACCAGCGCGCCGCGCGACGGGGCGTCGGCAATCTGCCGGCCCGGTTCGCGAAAGTTGGTGACCAGCGCATAGCGCCCGCCCGTGGTCGCGCCCATCCAGGTGCCGCCGGCCAGGCCGTCGCGGCCGCCGTAGACGCTGGGCGCATCTGGCCATTGCGCCGCGGGCAGCGTGGGCCGGGCGTGGAATTCGTCGCGGTTGGCGGCGATCAGGACGGGGATGCCCGGCACGGCGTGCAGGGCCAGGACGGCGAGACACATGGTTCAGACCTGGTGAGCGTTTGGTTGTGGGGGCGCGGCTTTGCCCGGCGTGGCCGCGAATTCCGGGCCGGCCAGCGTCGCGCGCAGGGATTCGATGGCGGCGGCCGCCTCGCGCAGCGCGGGCACGGGCGCGTCGATCGGGTCGACCGCCACGGGCGCACCCTGTGCCACGGCCTCGGCCATGGCGTGCAGGGCGCCGGCCAGTTGCGCCAGTTCGGCGGGCGTGGGCGGCGGCGCGTCGGCGGGCAGGGACCAGGCGGTGTCCGAGACGGCGTTGGCGACGCGTTCCAGCGCCACTTCCACCGGCCACCAGGCCAGCGCGCGGCGGCTGACCAGCCGGGGTTCGGACAGGCCGCGCTGCAGCGCGATGCGCAGGTCCGACAGCCGTGCATAGGCTTGCGCGCGCAGGTCGTGGCGGGTGGCGCCGTCGGCCTGGAACACGGCGTTGAGATAGGCGGCGAGCGTGTCGATGGCGGTGGCGACGGCCTGGTCCAGGTTGTGGCGTTCCAGCCGCATCCAGGGCAGGTAGCCCACGGCCAGCACGATGCCCGCGGCCACGGCCACATCCACCAGCCGGGCCAGGGCGATGGGCCAGCTGCCCGGTTGCAGCGCGCCGATCAGCAACATCAGGATGGGCAGCAGGATGGCCGAGAACAGGCCGTAGTTGCGGCGGATGGACCAGGGCAGCAGCGCCGCCAGCGCCGCCACGGTGACCAGGCTGGCGATGCCGCTGCGGTCCAGCGCCAGCACGGTGGCGCTGATGGCCACGCCCACGACGCTGCCGGCGCAGCTTTGCAGCGCGCGGGCAAAGACCGAACCGAAGTTGGGCTTGAACACCACCACGACGATCAGCGGCACCCAGTAGGAACGCGGCAGCGCGAAGGCGTGGGCGACGACTTCGGCGGCAATCAGGCACAAGCCCAGTCGCACCAGGTAGCGCACCGTGGTGGGACCGGGCCGGTAGGTGCGCGCCAGCACGCGCCACGGGGTCCGCGGCCGGGCGGGCGGCAAGGCGGGAAAGGCGTCGGGCTGGGCCGGGCCGCTGCCGTCCAGCAGCGGCTGCACACGGGCCAGCGCGTCGGCCAGGGCATCGAGCCCCGCGCCGCGCAACGTGGCGATGTCGTCGGCGGGCGCGGGCGGGGCGTCGTTTTCCACGCGGTCGGCCAGGCGGTTCATGACGCGGGCGCCTTCGTGCGGCAGCACCCGGCCGGCGCGGGCCAGCGCCAGCGCGGTGTCGGACAGCGGCGTGCAGGCCTGCAGTTGCGCGGCCAGCCGGGCCAGCCGGGGCGAGGGGCCGGCGGCGCGACCGCGGGCGGCCAGCACGGTGTCGTAGGCGGTGGTCAGCGCGGCTTCCATGTCGCGCCGCGCGGCCATGATGCGCGAGGTGCCGATGGCGGCGAACATGGCCGCCAGCTTGCGGTAGGCGGTGGCGACGGCGGCGCGTTCCGGGGCAATGGGGTTGACGACCCAGCCCAGCAGCGTGAGCGCCAGGCCGAACAGGCCTCCGGCCCCCACCAGCACTGACGGCAGCCAGGGCGGCAGGGTCGAGGTGAGGCTGGTGCCGACGATGACGTAGGTGGCAAATTGCAGCGTGGCGACGGCGGCGATGTTGTTGAAGGTGCCGACGAGGCTGGCGATGAGCACCAGCACGGTCATGCCGGCGGCGCTCCAGAGTCCGTGGCCGGCCAGCAGGTTGCCCAGCAGGTAGCCGAGCGCGCCGCCGAAGACGGTGGACCCGATGGACAGGGCGCGATTGCGATAGGGGCCGCCGTTGTCGCCGGTGATGGCGGGCAGGGCGCCCAGGGCGACCAGCGCGGCGGCCGCGCTCTGGTCCAGCACCAGGCCGACGGCGGTGGGCAGGCCGATGGCCAGCGCGGCGCGCAGCGCCACCCAGCGGCTGACCGGCGACGGCTCCATGTGCGCCAGGCTCATGAGCCAGCGCATGTTGGAAGCGCGTGCGCGCGTCGGGTGGGTCGGGCGGGACAAGGCGGCCTCGGGGCGCGGGTTCGTGGGGGCTAGCCTTTGATGAGCGGGGCTTCTTGCGGCGCGGCGAGCCGGAAGTAGTCGTCGGTGCGCATCAGGATGGAGGCATCCAGCCGCCCGGCGTTGAACACGATTTCATCGTGGCGTTGGCGCAGCGTGGGGTCCACCATCAGGTGCAGGTCGGGGTTGAAGCTGAAGGGCGGGATGGCGCCGATTTCGCAGCCGGTGAGTTCGCGGGCGAGGTCCTGGGACGCCAGGGACGCTTTCTTGCCGCCGGCGGCGCGGGCGATGGCTTCCAGGTCGGCCTGCTGGTCGGCGGGGAAGACGGCGAGGACGTTCTTGCGCTGGTTGGACGAGATCTTGACGCGGCAGACCAGGGCCTTGGCGCCTTGGCTGACGGCGGTGCCGCGGACGGCGGCGACTTCGACGGAGCGCCCGGCGGCCGGGTGGGAGATCAGGCGGAAGGTGGCTTGGTGATGGGTCAGCAGTGCTTGCAGGCGGGTGTAGACGTCCATGTTTGATGTCTGTTTGGCGGTGTTTGGGGGGCTAGGGGAATGATACGCCGGGTGGGGGGGGCTTCGTAGGTCGCCCTGGGGGCTGGGCCTTGTTGTGGCGAGCGCCCACGATTGCGGTCCGGAGCCTTCGCTCCGGACTTCCCCTGCATCATCCTCGTACGCCTGCGGATTCCCTTGGGGGCGCATCGAGGTTGCTCGCCACAACAAGGCCCAGCCTCCAGGGCTACGGGTGGCGAGGTTTGGGGGGCGGGTTAGATGTCGCCTGTGAAGGCGTAGCCCCAGCCCCAGACTGTTCTTATTGGGAGTTCCATGTTGGTTTCCTGGGCTTTTCTTCTCAGGCGGCTGACGACGACGTCGGTGCGGCGTATGGACTCGCGGCCGGCTTGGGGGTCGCCGGGGGGGAGGTCGCCGCGGGGCAGGCGTTTGTCGGGGCTGGTGGTGAGTTTGAGGAGGAAGTCGCGTTCGGCCTGGGTCAGGGCCAGGCGGGTGCCGCGGGGGCTGACGAGGGTCCAGGCGGCGTCCTGGAAGTGCCATTTGCCGTTGCCGTCGACGGGGGCGGCGGGGGCGGGGCGCGGGTCGGGGTCGTGGGGGCGGCGGCCGGAGATGGGGACGCGGCGGACCAGGGCTTGCAGGGCGGCTGCGATTTCGGCGGTGGCGACGTCGGGTTGGAAGCAGGCGTCGGCGCCGCAGTGCAGGCCCAGGATGCGGTTTTCGGGGGAATCGAAGGTGGAGACGGCGACGATGCCGGCGGTGGTGTCCATGGCGCGCAGACCTGCGACGGCCATGCAAAGGTCGGTGAGTTCGGCTTCCATGACCAGCAGCGGGGTGCGGCGGGCCTGGAACAGGCGGAACAGGCCGTTGGAATCTTCGCAGCAGCGGGGCGAGAAGCCCATGCCGGCCAGGGCGTCGCTACGGCGGGTACGTTGGCGGGGGTCGGGCGAGAAGACGATGAGGTCTAGTAGGTCATTCATGAATCGTTGTCGAGATCTGTGCAGCTTCAGCGCATGCATGATGCATCGGATACAACGGATTCCTAAACGTCGCACAACACCACTTTCTTACCCGAATTCTCGGACATGAGCCCGCAAGGCCTGATTTGGCGCGGGTTTGCGGGCTATGGCGAGGATTTTGCGGCGGCCTGGGCGGGCGGTGTTTCGTTCCACCAGCCGCCGCCCAGCGCTTGCAGCAAGGCGGCGGTGTCGGCGTAGCGTGCGGCATCGGCGGCGCTGCGCGACAGCCGGGTCTGCAGCAACTGGCGCTGGCTGTCGAGCAGGCTCAGGTGGCTGATGCCGCCGGCCTGGTAACGGCCCTGGGCGATGCGGTCGGCGTCTGCCGCGCGGCGCCAGGCGGCGTCGTAGGCGCCGAAGGCCTGGGCATCGGTCTGCACGGCGCGCAGCGCGTCGGCGACCTGGCGGAACCCGTCCAGCACGGTCTGGCGGTAGGCGGCCTGGGCGGCGTCGTAGGCGGCTTGCGCCGAACGCGTGCGGGCGCGCAGTTCACCGCCACGAAACAGCGGTTGCACCACGCCCAGCCCCAGGTTCCAGACGTTGACGCCATCGGTGATATCGCCGGCCCGCGTGCGTTGCGACCCGAAGCTGGCGGTCAGGGTGAACCGGGGATACTGGTTGGCCGTGGCCACGCCGACCTCCGCCGCGGCCTGGTGCAGCAAGGCCTCGGCGGCCAGGATGTCGGGGCGCTGGCGGGTCAGCGCCGACGGCACGCCGGCCGGAATCTCGGCAGGCAGGGTCAGGTCGGCCAGGCGCAGCGGCGGCGCCTGCCCGTCGGCGGGCAACTGGCCCAGGTAGGTGGCCAGCTGGTGGGTGGCCTGGGCCAATTGGTATTGCAGCGGCGGCAGGGTGGCCTGGGTCTGGGCCAGCAGCAATTCCTGGTTGCGCAGGTCGGCTTCGGCGATGCCGCCGGCCGCCAGGCGCTGGCGCATGATGTCCTGCTGGCGTTGCTGGGCGGCCAGCAGGTCGCGCGTGATGGCGATGCGTTCGGTCAGGTCGGCCTGGCGGATGGCGGTGGTGACGACGTTGGCCGCCAGCGTCATGCGGGCCGCCTGCCATTCGTGCGATTGGTAGTCCACCTGGGCGGCCAGGCCTTCCAGCGCGCGGCGGTTGCCGCCGAAGACGTCCAGCGTGTAGGACACGTCGATGGACGCGTTGTACAGCGTGAACGGGGCGGGCTGTTCGGTCACGGGCACGCCATAGGCGGACGGATCGACCTTCTGCCGGGTCGCGGACAGGTTGGCGTCCACGGCGGGCAGCAGGCGGCCGCCGGTCTCGGCGTTCAGGTCTTCGCTGGCCTGGCGCAGGCGGGCGCGGGCCTGGTCCAGTGTGGGGCTGGCGTCCAGCGCCTGGCGCACCAGCGCGTCCAGGGCGGGGGATTGAAACAGCTGCCACCACTGCCCGGGAATGTCGGCGGCGGTGAGGCGCGGCTGCGCGGCGGCCTCTTGCGGCGCGGCATAGGCCGAGACGGCAGGCGCGGCGGGCCGGCTGAAATCGGGGCCGACGGCGCAGCCGGGCAGCAGGGCGCAGGCGGCCAGCGCCGCGGCGCGGCGGGCGAGGGGCAGGCGAGGGCGGGGGCAGGACATGGCGGCCTTCAATCCAGGGTGCGGCGGTAGAACTTCACGGCGGCCGTCATGACGATGGCGGTGAACAGCAGCATGGGCCAGATGGTGGGCCACAGGTCCCACCAGCCGTTGCCCTTGAGCAGGATGCCGCGGATCAGCCGGTTGAAGTGGGTCAGCGGCAGCAGATTGCCCAGGTACTGGGCCCATTGGGGCATGCCCAGGAACGGGAACATGAAGCCGGACAGCAGCATGTTGGGCAGGAAATAGAACATCGTCAGCTGCATGGCCTGCAACTGGTTCTGCGCCAGCGACGACAGCGTGATGCCCACGGTCAGGTTGGCGGCCACGAAGATCAGCGCGCCCAGGTACACCGTCAACAGGCTGCCCAGGAACGGCACGTGGAAGATGAAATACGCGGCCAGCAGGATGATGGTGGCCTGGATCAGGCCGATGGCGATGTACGGCACGATCTTGCCGGTCATGACTTCAAGCGGCCGCACCGGCATGGCCAGCAGGTTTTCCATGGTGCCGCGTTCTCGCTCGCGCGTCATGGCCAGGCCGGTCATCATCACCAATGTCATGGTCAGGATCACGCCCATCAGGCCGGGCACGGTGTTGTATTGCGAGATCTGCTCTTCGTTGTAGAGCTGGTGCACGCGCACGTCGAACGGCGGCTGGCCGCCCGCCAGGTGCGCCAGCGGGCCGGTCAGGTCCTTCTGCGCCACGGCCAGCGCCAGCTGGTTGGCCGAGCCGATGGCCAGTCCCGTCGCCATGGGATCGGTGGCGTCGGCTTCGATCAGCAGCGCCGGGCGCTCGCCGCGCAGCAGCTTGCGGGTGAAGTCGGGCGGAATGGTCACCACGAACAGCACGCGGCCCTGCGCCAGCGCTCTGCTGCCGGCTTCTTCGTTGGGCAGTTCGTCCACGATGTGGAAGTAGTCCGACGACTTCATCGCGGCCACGAAGCTGCGGGTGAACGGGCTGTGATCCGCCACGATGACGGCGGTGGGCAGCTGCTTGGGGTTGGTATTGATGGCGTAGCCGAACAGCGCCAGCTGCATGATGGGGATGCCCACGATCATGCCGAAGGTGATGCGGTCGCGCCGCAGTTGCAGGAATTCCTTGAGCACCATGCTCCACCAGCGCGACCACGAAAAGCCCTCCAGGTGGCGTCTCATGCCGGGCTCGCGAAGTTGTCGGAAGAACGGTTCATCAGGTAGATGAAGACGTCTTCCAGGCTGGTGTCGATGCGCTCCAGCCGCAGGTCCTGGCCGGCCACGGCGTCGTTCAGCGTGCGTTCCAGCTGCGCCGCGTCGCGCCCGCTGATGTGCAGCGCCGACCCGAAGGCCACCGTCTGGTCCACGCCCGGCGCGCCGCGCAACTGCTGCGCCAGCGGCACCAGGTTGTGGCCGTGGATGGCCCAGGTGGTCAGGTGCTGCTCGGCAATGACCTCGTCGGCCGTGCCCTGGGTCAGCAGCTTGCCGTAGGAAATGTAGGCCAGCTTGTGGCAGCGTTCGGCTTCGTCCATGTAGTGGGTGCTGACCAGCACCGAGATGCCGCGCGCGGCCAGCTCGTGCAGCTGTTCCCAGAAGTCGCGCCGCGCGGTCGGGTCCACGCCCGCGGTGGGTTCGTCCAGCAGCAACAGGCGCGGCTGGTGCAGCAGGCAGGCGGCCAGCGCCAGCCGCTGTTTCCAGCCGCCCGACAGCGACCCCGTCAGTTGCCCGGCGCGGCTTTGCAGCCCCAGGTCTTGCAGCGCGCGGTCGACGGTCTCGCGGCGCTGGGGCATGCCGTACATGCGGGCCACGAAATCCAGGTTCTCGCGGATGGTCAGGTCGTCCCAGTACGAGAACTTCTGGGTCATGTAGCCGACCTGGCGCTTGATCTGCGCGCTGTCCTTGATGATGTCGTAGCCCAGGCAGGTGCCGCTGCCCGAATCCGGCGTCAACAGGCCGCACATCAGGCGGATGCTGGTGGTCTTGCCGCTGCCGTTGGGGCCCAGGAAACCGAAGATCTCGCCTTCGCGCACTTGCAGCGACACATCGTTGACCACGTGCTTGTCGCCGAAATGCTTGTTCAGGCCCTGCACGTCGATGACGTAGCCGCCCGGCGCCGTGGGCGATGCCGTGGGGCCGTTCATTGCAGCGCCGCCTCGACCGGCTGGCCGGGATGCAGCCGCGCGGCGGCGTCGGGCGCCGGACGCGCCTCGATCATGTAGACCAGCTTGCCACGGGTTTCGCGGCTGTAGATCACCGGCGGCGTGTATTCGGCCTGCGGCGAGATGTAGTCGATGCGCACCGGCACGGGGTCGCCGCAGCCATCGCAGCGCACGGTGGCGGCCTGGCCGGGTTTCAGCGCGCCGGCCACGGCCTCGGGCACGAAAAAGCGCACCTTGATATTGCCCGGCGGCAACAGGCTGACGACCGGGCTGCCGGCCGGCACCCATTCGCCCACGCGGTACAGCGTGTCGAACACGAGCGCGGCGGTCGGCGCGGCCTGGCGCTTCTGGGCCAGTGTCCAGTCGGCCTGGGCCAGCGCGGCGCGGGCGGCCTCGACCTGGGCGGCCTGCGCACGCCGCTGATCCTGGCGGCCGGGCAGGTTGGCCACGTCCAGCTGGGCGCGCAGTTCGCGCACCCGCGCCGCATCCGACTGCGCCTGCGCGCGGCTGTCGTCCAGTTGCGCGCGGGCCACGCCGCCGATGCGGAACTGGGCGCTGTCGCGCGCCAACTGCGTGGCCGACCGGCGGCTGGCGGCTTCGGCCTGGGCCAATTGGGCGCGGGTGACGTCAACCTCGGCGGGGCGCTTGCCGGTGGCAATGTCTTCTTGCTGCGCAGTGGCCGCCGCCAGTTGCGCGTCGGCCTGGTCGCGGGCGGCGGATTCTCGGGTGGCTTCCAGCGCGAACAGCGGCGCGGCGGCGGCCACCTGCTGGCCGCGCTGCACCGACAGGCTGTCCAGCCGGCCCGCTTCGGACGAGGCGATGTACAGGTATTCGCCTTCGACATAGCCCTGGTAGGACGCGTCGCTGCCCTTGCCGCAGGCGGCCAGCAGCAACAGGCAAAGGGCGGCGGCGGGGCGTGCAAGGCGCAAGGCAGAGTCGGTGCGCATGGTCAGCGTCCTGGGGTGGGCGAGGGGGGAAGCAGGGTGTCGGCCATGGCGTCGGGCGGCGCCAGGTCGGGGCAATCGGCGGCAGCGTCGCCATGGGCCAGGCCGGCCGTCAGCGGGGCCGCTGGGGTGAACAGCCCACCCGTCAGCATGGCCACGGCGTGGGCCGCGATGGCGTCGTGGCCGATGGCCTGGGCGGTCGGGTCTTCCTGCCAGATGCGGCGCCACAGGCTGGACGTGGCCAGCGGCAGCAGGGTCAGGCCCAGGATCGACAGGAACACCAGGCGCGGTTCGACCCCGGGCGTGATGGCGCCGGCGCGCTGGCTGTCGGCGATCATGCCGGCAAAGACCTGCAAGCGCTGCGACGGCAGGTGGCGCAGCACCCGTTCGCGCAGCTGGCCGCCTTCGTTGACCACCTCGTGCATCCACAACGCCGGCAGCCAGGGCCGGTCAGCGGCGCAGCGCACCAGGCGCGAGACGATTTCGGTGATGGCGGCGCGCGCGGTGTCGGCCGGGCCGACCACGCGGCGGGCCGTCTGCGGCACGGGGCTCCAGACGAAGCTGATCACTGGCACCACGCGTTCCAGCACGACGGCATCCAGCAACTGGTCGCGGCTCTTGAAGTAGTAATGCAGCATGGCCGAGGTGACCCCGGCGCGCTCGGCGATGTGGGCGATGCGGGTGGCGGCCACCCCCTGCGCGGCGAACAGATCGGTGGCAATGTCCAGCAGCTGGTCGCGGACGGCGGCGTTGTCGGGGCGGGGCGGGCGGCCCGGACGGCGGGCGGGGGCAGGCGAATTCGGCATGCCGCAAATTCTAATTAAATATTTAATTAATTAAAAGGGGGGCGAGGGGCAGGGTTGCCGGACAAGCCGCCGGGCATCGATGGTGTAATGCCCTGAAGGCCTGCCGGCGCTGTTCGTTTTCCCGCGTTTCCCAGGGCAGGCCATGATCCGGAACAGAAGGAGTCTGCACGCCATGCCGCAATCGTCCTCCCTCAACCGCCGCATCGTCCTGGCCGCCCGTCCGCAGGGCGAGCCCGCCGACAGCGATTTCCGCCTGGAAACCGACGCGGTGCCCCAACCCGGCCCCGGCCAGCTGCTGCTGCGCACGGTCTACCTGTCGCTTGACCCTTACATGCGCGGCCGCATGAGCGATGCGCCCTCCTACGCCGAACCCGTGAAAGTCGGCCAGCCCATGGTGGGCGGCACCGTATCGCGGGTCGTGGCGTCGAACCATCCCGATTACCCGGTGGGCGAATGGGTGCTGGGCCAATCCGGCTGGCAGGACTACGCCGTGTCCGATGGCGCCGGCCTGCTCAAGCTGGGCCAGTCGCCCGACCACCCGTCCTATTCGCTGGGCGTGCTGGGCATGCCGGGCTTTACCGGCTACATGGGCTTGCTCGACATCGGCCAGCCCAAGGCCGGCGAAACCGTGGTGGTGGCCGCGGCCAGCGGCGCGGTGGGCGCGGTGGTGGGCCAACTGGCCAAGATCCACGGCTGCCGGGCCGTCGGCATTGCCGGCGGCCCCGACAAATGCCGCTACGTCGTGGACACGCTGGGCTTTGACGCCTGCATCGACCACAAGGCGCCCGACATGGCCGAGCAACTGGCGCGCGCTGTGCCGCAGGGCATCGACGTGTATTTCGAGAACGTCGGCGGTGCGGTGTTCGACGCCGTGCTGCCGCTGCTGAACCCGCGCGCGCGCGTGCCGGTCTGCGGCCTGATCTCGGCCTACAACGCCACGAGCCTGCCCGACGGCCCCGACCGCCTGCCGCTGCTGATGCGCACCATCCTCACCAAGCGCATCAAGGTGCAGGGCTTCATCATCTTCAACGAATACGCGCATCGCTACGGCGAATTCCGCGAGGCCATGCAGGGGCTGCTGAAAGACGGCCGCATCCAGTACCGAGAAGACGTGGTCGACGGCCTGGAAAACGCGCCGCGCGGCCTGATGGGCCTGCTCAAGGGCGAAAACGCGGGCAAGCGCATCGTGCGCGTCGGCCCCGATGCATAGGAGCGCAACATGAATATCCTGATCGTGCTGACTTCCCACGACACGCTGGGCAACACGGGCCGCAAGACCGGCTTCTGGCTCGAAGAGTTCGCGGCGCCGTACTACGCCTTCCTGGATGCGGGCGCGACGCTGACGCTGGCCTCGCCCAAGGGCGGCCAGCCACCGCTGGACCCCAAGAGCGACGACCCCGACGCCCAGACCGACGACACCCGCCGCTTTCGCCAGGACCCGGCCGCGCAGCAGCGCCTGGCCGCCACGCGCCGCCTGGCCGAGGTGCAGGCGGCCGACTACGACGCCGTGTTCTATCCCGGCGGTCACGGGCCGCTGTGGGACCTGGCCGAAGACCCCAAGTCGGTCTCGCTGATCGAGACCATGCTGGCCGCCGGCAAGCCCGTGGCCGCCGTGTGCCACGCGCCTGGCGTGCTGCGCCACGCTAAGACCGCCGATGGCAAGCCGCTGGTGCAGGGCCGCCAGGTCACGGGCTTTTCCAATGCGGAAGAGGCCGCCGTGCAACTGACCGACGTGGTGCCCTTCCTGGTCGAAGACCAGCTGGCCGCGCTGGGCGGCTTGTACACCAAGGGGCCGGACTGGCAGCCGTATGTCGTGTCCGACGGTCTCTTGATCACGGGGCAGAATCCGGCGTCGTCAGTGGGCGTGGCGCAAGCGTTGCTGGACCGGCTGAAGGCGTGATGCGCGGGCGTTGGCGCGCTGGCCGCAGGCGTGCCGGCGCCTTGCCGATGTCCGCATCGTTGTACGGTTCGATTCGCCGCGCGGGGCGCGCGCTTGTGTCAGAATTGATACTTTCAGACACAAGCGAACGGTTCCGTTGCAACCGCGCGCCCCATGCCTAATGCCTCCAGACTTGCCCCCGCAGGACGCGTCCGCGCCTGCTGCCTGTTCCCCAGGTTCTTGCGAAGCCGCGCTGTTCGCCGCGATGCAGGCGCGCGATCCTGCCACCGGCCGCCATTGCCACCGCGTCGTCGCCCTGAGCGTGGCCCTGGCCCGCGCCTGCGGCCTGCCTGACGACGAACAGAAAGCAGTTGCCGTGGCCGCGCGCTTGCACGACGTGGGCAAGATCGGCACGCCGGACCGCGTGCTGTTCTCGCCCAAGCGGCTGGAAAAAGACGATTGGGACATCATGAAGTCGCACGCCGCGACGGGCGCCGACATCATCATGCATAGCGACATACCGCAACGCGAACTCATCGCGCTGGCGGTGCGCCATCATCACGAACATTTCGATGGCTCCGGCTACCCCGAGGGGCTGGCCGGGCACGACATTCCGCTGCATTCGCGCATCATTTCGCTGGCCGATTCCTACGACGCGCTGGGCGACGCCCGGCCGTATCACCCGGCGCGCACGCACGCCGAGATCATGCGCATTCTCAACGTGGAAGCGGGGTCCAAATGCGACCCCGATCTGTTGCGCGTCTTCGAAACGATGATCCAGCACAGCCCGCTGCGCGTGCCGTGAAAGCAGGCGCACGCACTGCGCTTGCGGCGGGTGCGTGAACGCAGGGGCACCGCGAGCGGCCATCGCCACGCGGTATGACCCTGCAGCCATCGACGCGGCGCTGGCCGCGCGAGATCACTTCAGCTTGTAATGCGCCGCCACGCCGGCCAGCTCCTGCAGCGTGCGCTGCTGCCAGGCGGCGTCGTGGCCCAGTTCCTCGGCCAGGATGCGCGCGACTTCCGGCGCGGCCATCAGGGCGGCGTCGGCGTCCAGGAACAGCGCGCGGTTGCGGCGCGCCAGCACATCTTCGGCGCTGCGCGCCAACTCGAAGCGCGCCGCGAAGCGCACGTGCGCTTCGGACAGGCCGCTGCTTTTCACCAGCATGCGGTCCGCGCCGGGCAGGGCCTTGAGCGCGGGCAGGTCGCTGCCGTAGTAGCTGTCCGGCGTGCCGGCATGTTCCTGCGACGGCGCCAGGCCGCCCGAGCCATGCAGCGCCAGCGACTCGGTGCGGCAGCTGGCCTGCGTCAGCAACTGGTGCTGGATGGCGGTATCCACCACGTCCTGCGCCATGCGGCGGTAGGTGGTCCATTTGCCGCCCGTGACCGTCACCAGCCCGGCCTGCGACACCAGGATGGTGTGCTCGCGCGACAGCGACTTGGTGGAGGCATCCCCCGTGGCCTTGACCAGCGGCCGCAGGCCCGCCCAGACGCTGGTGACGTCGTCGCGCGTGGGCTTGCGGCTGAGGTAGCGCGCGGCCGTCTGCAGGATGAAGTCCACGTCCTGCGCGCCGGCTTCCGGGTCCAGCGGCAGGTCGTTGCGCGGTGAATCGGTGGTGCCCACGATGGTGTGGCCGTTCCACGGCACCACGAACAGCACGCGGCCGTCGTCGGTCTTGGGAATGAGGATGGCGCGCTTGCCCGGCAGGAAATCCTGCGGCAGCGTCAGGTGCACGCCCTGGCTGGGCGCCACCATGGTCGGCGCGTTCTTGTCTTCCATGCGGCGCACGCTGTCGACCCACACGCCGGTCGCGTTGATCACGCAGCGCGCGCGCAGCGTGAAAGTGGCCCCGCCCAGCGCGTCCTGCGCGGTCACACCGTCGACCTTGCCGCCGGTGGTGGTCAGGCCCGTGGCGCGCACGTAGTTCACCGCCGTGCCGCCCAGGTCGAACAGCGTGCGCATCAGGCTGAGCGCCAGGCGCGCATCGTCGAACTGGCCGTCGTAATACAGCACGCCGCCTTTCAGGCCGCGGCCGTTGACGCTTTCGGCCAGGGTCGGCGCATTGGCCAGCGTGTCGCGGCGCGACAGCCAGCGGCTGGGCGACAGGTTCAGCTTGCCGGCCAGCATGTCGTACATCTTCAGGCCGATTCCGTAGAAGGGCTGGTCCAGCAGGTTGTAGGCCGGCACCACGAAGCCCAGCGGCCACACCAGGTGCGGCGCATTGCGGTTGAGCAGGCCGCGTTCGTGCAGGGCCTCGCGCACGAGGCTGATGTTGCCCTGTGCCAGGTAGCGCACGCCGCCGTGGACCAGCTTGGTGGCCTTGCTGGACGTGCCCTTGGCAAAGTCGGCGGCTTCGATCAGCAGCGTGCGGTAGCCGCGGCTGGCGGCATCCACGGCGGTGCCCAGGCCGGTGGCGCCGCCGCCGATGACGATCACGTCCCAGGCGGGCGTGTTGTCCAGTTGCGCCAGCAGGCGGTTGCGATCGGGCGGGGTGACGGAGGCGGACGTTTGGTTCATATGCAAGGTGGCGGCTGGGCCGCGAGGTAATCAGTGCGGTGTTTCGTAGGAGCAGGGCGCCGGGTCAGGCGGCCTTGGCGGCGTTCGGTGCGGCGGCCACTTCACAGCGCACGCCGGAATCCAGCAGCACCTGGGCCAGCGGTTCCTGCGGATGCGCGTCGGTGAAAAAGCGGTCGATCTGCGAGATGTGCGCCAGTTCCACCATGGCCTGGCGCTTGAATTTGCTGCTGTCGGCGGCCAGCCAGACCTCGCGCGATTGCTCGATGATCGTGCGGGCCACGCGCACTTCGCGAAAGTCGTAGTCGCGCAGCGTGCCGTCGGCTTCGATGCCGGAAATGCCGATCAGGCCGATGTCGACCTTGAACTGGCGAATGAAATCCATGGTGGCTTCGCCGACGATGCCGCGGTCGCGCGAACGCACGACGCCGCCGGCCACGATGACCTCGCAGTCGGGGTTGTCAGACAGGATGTCCGCCACGTGCAGGTTGTTGGTAATGACGCGCAGGCCGCGGTGGCGCAGCAGGGCGCGCGCGATGGCCTCGGTGGTGGTGCCGATGTTCAAAATCAGCGAACAGCCGTCGGGCACGGCGCGGGCCACGGCCTCGGCGATGCGCTGCTTGCCGGCGGCGTGCAGCCCCTGGCGCTTGCGGTAGGCGATGTTCTCGATGGTCGACGCTTCGATGCGCACGCCGCCATGAAAGCGCGACAGCAGGCCGGCTTCGGATAGGATGTTGACGTCGCGCCGCACGGTCTGCAGCGTGACGTCAAAGCGTTTGGCAAGCTCTTCGATCGTGGCCGAGCCTTGGGCTCGCACCATTTCGATCAAGGCGCTTTGTCTGGGATTCAGTGTCATGTTCGCATCATAAAACAACAAAAGCGAAAAATAATGACGCACTGCAAGATTGTTTTTTGTTCGCTTCTTCGGTAAAACGCACAAAAAACGAAAGCGATCTGAAAGAAAAACCTGAAACGACGCGTTCTTGCGCGCCGCAAGGGCCGCTGTACCCCAGTATCGATGCCCGATTGAATAATCGGGGACGTATAAGAGGCAGGAGACCAGATGCAGCTGACCCTGGACAGGATAGGTTTGCGAGCCGGCTCGCAGACGCACCTGTATCCGATGACCCTGGCCCCGGTGCCAGGCGCCATGACCGTCCTGCTGGGGGCCACCCTGGCGGGCAAGACATCGCTGATGCGCATCATGGCCGGGCTGGATCGGCCCACCGAAGGCCACGTGCTGGCCGACGGCCGCGACGTGACCGGCGTGCCGGTGCGCCAGCGCAATGTCGCCATGGTCTACCAGCAATTCATCAACTATCCGTCCATGACGGTGTTCGACAACATCGCGTCGCCGCTCAAGCTGCGCGGTGAAGCCGGCATTGCCGACAAGGTCGGCGCCATGGCGGCGCGGCTGCACATCGACCACCTGCTGGCGCGCTACCCGTCGGAACTGTCCGGCGGCCAGCAGCAGCGGGTGGCCCTGGCCCGCGCCCTGGCCAAGGACGCGCCCCTGATCCTGCTGGACGAACCCCTGGTCAACCTGGACTACAAGCTGCGCGAAGAACTGCGCGACGAGCTGTCGGCATTGTTCGCGCAGGGCCGTTCCACCGTGGTCTACGCCACCACCGAACCGGGCGAAGCCCTGTTGCTGGGCGGCCACACCGCCGTGCTTGATGCCGGCGAACTGCTGCAATACGGCCCCACGGCCGAGGTCTTTCACCGCCCCAACTCCATTCGAGTGGCGCGCGCGTTCAGCGACCCGCCCATGATCCTGTTCGCCGCGCGGCGCAACGAAATCGGCTTTGCGTTGCAGGGCGGCATCACGGTGGCGCGGCATCTGCCGCCCAGCACCGGCAGCGACCTGACCGCCGGACTGCGCGCCGGCGCGCTGGACGTGACCCCGCGCCCCGGCCACATCGGCCTGGACGGCGTGGTCAAGCTGGCCGAGATCTCCGGGTCCGACACCTTCGTGCATGCCCGCACGGCGGCCGGCGACGTGGTGGCGCAGCTGCCCGGCGTGCATCGCTACACGCTGGACCAGCCGCTGACGCTGTATTTCGACCCGGCGCAGACCTACGCCTTTGGCGCCGACGGCGCCTTGCTGGCCGCGCCCGCGCGCCGCGCCGCAACCGGGGGGGGCGCCTGATGGCACAGATCGAGCTGGACCTCTCTCATTCCTACGTCGCCCATCCCCAGGCCGACGAGGACTACGCGCTGCTGCCGCTGAAGTTCACTTTCCGCGACGGCGGCGCCTATGCCTTGCTGGGCCCGTCGGGCTGCGGCAAGACCACCTTGCTGAACTGCGTGTCGGGCCTGCTGCGCCCGTCCCATGGCCGTATTTTGTTCGACGGCCAGGACGTCACCGGCAAGACGCCGCAGGCGCGCAACATCGCCCAGGTGTTCCAGTTTCCGGTGGTGTACGACACCATGACGGTCGCCGAGAACCTGGCCTTTCCGCTGCGCAACCGCGGCGTGCCGCCCGAACGCATCCGCGAACGCGTCGGCCGCATCGCCGAAATGCTGGAGATGTCGCACGTGCTCGATCGCCGCGCCAGCGGCCTGACCGCCGATGCCAAGCAGAAGATCTCGCTGGGCCGCGGCCTGGTGCGCAACGACGTGTCGGCCATTCTGTTCGACGAACCGCTCACCGTCATCGACCCCCAGCTGAAATGGGAACTGCGCAGAAAGCTCAAGGAAATCCACCACGAATTCAAGCTCACGCTGATCTACGTCACGCATGACCAGACCGAGGCGCTGACCTTTGCCGACCAGGTGATGGTGATGGCGCGCGGCCGCGCCGTGCAGGTCGGCAGCGCCGACGACCTGTTCGAACGCCCCGCGCATACCTTCGTGGGCCACTTCATCGGCTCGCCCGGCATGAACTTCCTGCCCGCCCAGTGGCGGGACGGCGCACTGCGGGTAGGGCAGTGCCGTGTCGACGGGCTGTCCGATGCCCTGGCGGCCAAATTGGCCCACGCCGGTCCGGTCAAGCTGGGCGTGCGCCCCGAATACCTGCGCCTGACCGACGCCCAGGCGCCCGGCGCCTTGCCGGTCCGCGTGGACCGCGTGCAGGACGTGGGCACCTACACGCTGCTGGTGGCCGACTTCGAAGGCACGCCGCTGCGGGCCCGCCTGGGCGCCGACCTTCCCGCCATGGCGCCTGGCGCCACCGTGTGGCTGTCGGCCCTGAATCCGCACACGTGCTTTTACCGCGACGAGGAACTGATCCGATGAAACCGATCAATCACCGGGCCTGGTTCCTGGTCCTGCCCGTGGTGCTGTGCGTGGCGTTTTCGGCCATTCTGCCGCTGATGACCATCGTCAATTACTCGGTGCAGGACATCATCTCGCCCGAGCGCCGCGTGTTCGTCGGCACCGAATGGTTCGCCGCCGTGCTGCAGGACGAAGAGCTGCACGGCGCGCTGTTTCGGCAGATCGGCTTTTCGCTCGCTGTGCTGGCCATCGAGATCCCGCTGGGCATCCTGCTGGCGCTGTCGATGCCGGCCAGCAGCTGGCGGGCGTCGGCGGTGCTGGTCATCATCGCGCTATCGCTGCTGATCCCGTGGAACGTGGTGGGCACCATCTGGCAGGTGTTTGGCCGCACCGACATCGGCCTGCTGGGCGCGACGCTGTCGTGGCTGGGCGTGGATTACAACTACACCGGCAACGACGTCGACGCCTGGGTCACCGTGCTGGTGATGGACGTGTGGCACTGGACGCCGCTGGTGGCGCTGCTGTGCTATGCCGGCCTGCGCGCCATCCCCGACGCCTACTACCAGGCCGCCCGCATCGACGGCGCTTCGCGCCTGGCCGTGTTCCGCTTCATCCAGCTGCCCAAGATGCGCGGCGTGCTGATGATCGCGGTGCTGCTGCGCTTCATGGACAGCTTCATGATCTACACCGAGCCCTTCGTCCTGACCGGCGGCGGGCCCGGCAACGCCACGACCTTCCTGTCGCAATACCTGACGCAGAAGGCCGTGGGCCAGTTCGACCTGGGTCCGGCCGCGGCGTTCTCGATCATCTACTTCCTGATCATCCTGCTCTTGTGCTTCATCCTCTACAACTGGATGCAGCGCGCCGGCACCACCGGCGGCTTTGACGAGGAGCGTGCCAATGCGTGATTCATCCACCTGGTGGCGCGGCGCCTTCCTGGCGCTGTACCTGGTGTTCGCCATCCTTCCGCTGTACTGGATGCTGAACATGTCGTTCAAGACCAATACCGAAATCGTCAGCACGCTGACCCTGTGGCCGCGCGATTTCACGCTGGAACACTACCGCACGATCTTCACCGATCCCGCCTGGTATTCCGGCTACATCAATTCGCTGATCTACGTCGTCATCAACACCGTCATCTCGCTGGCCGTGGCGCTGCCGGCCGCCTACGCGTTCTCGCGCTACCGCTTCATCGGCGACAAGCACGTCTTCTTCTGGCTGTTGACCAACCGTATGACGCCGCCGGCCGTGTTCCTCTTGCCGTTCTTCCAGCTGTACAGCTCGTTCGGGCTGATGGACACCCACCTGGCCGTGGCCCTGGCGCACCTGGTGTTCAACGTGCCGCTGGCCGTGTGGATCCTGGAAGGCTTCATGTCCGGCGTGCCGCGCGAAATCGACGAAACCGCGTATGTCGACGGCTACTCGTTCCCGCGCTTTTTCCTGACGATCTTCCTGCCGCTGATCAAGTCCGGCGTCGGCGTGGCGGCGTTCTTCTGCTTCATGTTCAGCTGGGTCGAACTGCTGCTGGCCCGCACGCTGACGTCCGTCAACGCCAAGCCCATCGTCGCCACCATGACCCGAACCGTCTCGGCATCAGGCATGGACTGGGGCGTGCTGGCCGCGGCAGGCGTGCTGACCATCGTGCCCGGTGGCATCGTCATCTGGTTCGTGCGGCACTACATCGCGAAGGGCTTCGCGATGGGCCGCGTCTAGGACAGGGAGCGCACATGTTCAGCTGGATGGTATGGACCACCCCGGTCGCCGTGTTCTTCTCGTGCATCGTCGTGATGCTGGTGGGCATGACGGTCTGGGAACTGAAATCGCCCACGGTCGAGCGCAAGGGCTTTCTGCCCCTGCGCACCACCCGCGGCGACCGCCTGTTCATCGGCTTGATGGCCGCGGCCTGGCTCAACCTGGCGTTCCTGGGTTTCGGCCAGAAGGCGGTGGAATGGTTTTCGCTGGATGAGCCGCCATCGGTGTGGATCAGCTTCGTGCTGTCCATGCTGCTGTTGGCTTTCATCATGAGAAAAGGCTGAAAGGGGCAACAGAACCCCACGCGACATCAGCGGTTTGGAAGGACTATCGGCCAGCGTCTTCCCCGGCCAGCGGTCCGCAGCACGATACGGGAAGACTTATCGAGGAGACAGGTCATGAAATTGCGCATGCACGCCATGGCGGCCGCCATCGCCCTGATCGGTACGTCAGGAGCCTGGGCCGGCGAGCCGGAAGCGAAAAAGTGGGTCGATTCGGAATTCCAGCCGTCGTCCCTGTCCAAAGACCAGCAGATGGCCGAGATGAAGTGGTTCATCGACGCCGCCGCCAAGCTCAAGGCCAAGGGCGTCACCGAAATCAACGTGGTGTCCGAAACCATCACCACGCACGAATACGAGTCCAAGACCCTGGCCAAGGCCTTCACGGAAATCACCGGCATCAAGGTCAACCACGACCTGATCCAGGAAGGCGACGTGGTCGAGAAGCTGCAGACGTCGATGCAGTCCGGCAAATCCATCTACGACGGCTGGATTTCCGATTCCGACCTGATCGGCACCCACTACCGCTACGGCGCCATCCTGCCGCTGTCCGACTACATGGCCGGCGCCGGCAAGGAATGGACCAACCCGGGTCTGGACCTGAAGGACTTCATCGGCACCAAGTTCACCACCGCGCCGGACGGCAAGCTGTACCAGCTGCCCGACCAGCAGTTCGCCAACGTCTACTGGTTCCGCGCCGACTGGTTCGCCCGGCAAGACCTGAAAGACAAGTTCAAGGCCAAATACGGCTACGACCTGGGCGTGCCCACCAACTGGTCCGCCTACGAAGACATCGCCGACTTCTTCTCCAACGACGTCAAGGAAATCGACGGCAAGAAGGTCTATGGCCACATGGACTACGGCAAGAAAGACCCGTCGCTGGGCTGGCGCTTCACCGACGCGTGGCTGTCCATGGCCGGCGCGGCCGACAAGGGCCTGCCCAACGGCCTGCCGGTGGACGAATGGGGCATCCGCGTGGCCGACGACAAGTGCACCCCCGTGGGCGCATCGGTGGCACGCGGCGGCGCCACCAACAGCCCGGCCGCCGTCTACGCGCTGACCAAGTACGTCGACTGGATGAAGAAGTACGCGCCGCAGCAGGCCATGGGCATGACCTTCTCGGAATCCGGCCCGGTGCCCGCGCAAGGCCAGATCGCCCAGCAGATCTTCTGGTACACGGCCTTTACCGCCGACATGACCAAGAAGGGCCTGCCGGTCGTCAACGATGACGGCACTCCCAAGTGGCGCATGGCCCCGTCGCCCTACGGCCCGTACTGGAAGGACGGCATGCAGAACGGCTACCAGGACGTCGGCTCGTGGACCTTCTTCAAGTCCACCAACCCCGACAAGATGGCCGCCGCCTGGCTGTACGCCCAGTTCGTCACGTCCAAGTCGGTCTCGCTCAAGAAGTCCATCACCGGCCTGACCTTCATTCGCGACAGCGACATCCACAGCGACTACTTCACCAAGAACGCGGCCAACTACGGCGGCCTGATCGAGTTCTACCGCAGCCCGGCGCGTGTGGCCTGGACGCCCACCGGCAACAACGTGCCCGACTACCCCAAGCTGGCCCAGCTGTGGTGGAAGAACGTCGCTACCGCCGTCACCGGCGAAAAGACCCCGCAGGCCGCCATGGACAACCTGGCCAATGAAATGGACCAGGTCATGGCGCGGCTGGAACGGGCCGGCATGGCGCAATGCGCGCCCAAGCTCAATGCCAAGAGCGATCCGAGCAAGTGGCTGTCGGATCAGCACGCGCCTTGGAAGAAGCTGGCCAATGAAAAGCCCAAGGGCGAGACGGTGGCTTATGAGAAGCTGCTGGAAGCCTGGAAGGAGGGCAAGGTGCGGTAAACGCATCGACGCCTGAGTTTTTTTCATCCCGCGCCACGGCTGGTCCGTGGCGCTTTTTTCTGGATGTCAAAAACGTAATCTCCCTATCCGCTTTCTGTCTGCATCGCCTTCCTAGAATGAATTCCGTGCAGTACCCAACGTGATTCTTAGGAGTGTGAAGCATGCAGATTCTTCGTAAAACCGCTTTGTTCCTGGCCCTGGCGACGGGCGTGTCGGGCGCCGCGCTGGCGCAGCCGGTGGCATCGGCCGGCGCGCCGGCCACGGCGTTGACCAGTCCGTATGGCCATTCGTTGACCCGCGCCGAAGTGCTGGCCGATCTGGCGCTGTGGAAGCGGGCCGGGGTGGACCGGTTCTGGCGCGGCGAGGCCACGCCGGATATCTACAGCCCGGAATACCAGGCCGCGTTCTCGGAATACGTGCGGCTGCGCACGGGGCCGGATTACCAGGCCGAGGTGCAGCGCCAGAGTGACGCGCGCCGCTAAGCGATAGGGCCTTCGCGACATCAACCACATCTGGCTTACCGGCGTGCCGGAGTCCGGCGACAGGCTGCTGTTCGCTGACCTGGAGCTGGACTTGTTGCGCGTCGGGCCGGTCAGGCGTTGCCGTTGACGCCCAAGGAATTCGGGCGGCTGGCCCTGCTGGTGGGCAGGCCACGCCGCCTTCGGCTATATTCCTGCCAACGGAGATGGTGTTCCTCCTTTAACCACCGCGCCTTGCGCGGTTGATGACGCCTACAGAAGCCTGACCAACGTCGGGGCTGTAGGCGTTCGCATTTTTGGCCTCATTTGGCTGTATTTGCGACTTCATCTGCGGCTTCTGTTCAGCCTTGAACCATTGGTCAGCCCGAGTCCTTTCGAGCCATGACCCATGCCGCGATTTCCCCGTATAGAACCCTTTGAACGCTTGCCCTACGCCGGCAAGTGGTTCGCGATTGCGTCCCTGGTCGGCGCGCTGGCCGGCTGCGCGTCGGCGATCTTCCTGGTTGCCCTGGACCTGGCCACCGGTTGGCGGCAAAGCCACGCCTGGGTGATCTGGCTGCTGCCGGTGGCCGGCTTTGGGGTGGGCTACGTGTATCACCGGCTGGGCAAGTCGGTGGATGCCGGCAACAACCTCATCATCGACGAGATCCACGACCCCAAGCAGGTCGTGCCGCTGCGCATGGTGCCGCTGGTGCTGGGCGGCACGGTCGTGTCGCACCTGTTTGGCGCGTCGGTCGGGCGCGAAGGCACCGCCGTGCAGATGGGCGCCGCGCTGGCGGACCAGCTGACGCGCCTGCTTCGGCTGGAACGCGAAGACCGCCGGGTGCTGTTGATGTCGGGCATCAGCGCCGGTTTTTCGTCGGTGTTCGGCACGCCCCTGGCCGGCGCGGTGTTCGGGCTGGAGGTGCTGGCCATCGGCCGCATGCGCTACGAGGCGCTGTTTCCGTGTCTGGTCGCCAGCATCGTGGCCGACCAGGTCTGCCTGGCCTGGGGCATTCACCACACGGCGTATGCGATCGGCGCGATCGCACCCGTGGGCGTGGCCAGCGTGGCGGCGGTGTTGGCGGCGGGCATCGTGTTTGGCCTGGTCGGCATGTTGTTTGCGGCGGCCGTGCACACCCTGGCGGGCGGGGTCAGGCAGCTTATCGCCTACGCGCCGCTGCGCCCGGTGGCGGGCGGCATCGTTATCGCGACGGCGGTGTGGACGCTGGACGCCTACCGCTACATCGGCCTGGGCATTCCCGACATCGTGCGTTCGTTTCAGGCGCCGATGGCGCCGTGGGACTTCCTGGGCAAGTTCGCCTTTACCGTGGCCTCGCTGGGCACGGGCTTCAAGGGCGGCGAAGTCACGCCGCTGTTCTATATCGGCGCCACGCTGGGCAATGCGCTGGCGCCGCTCTTGCACATGCCGTTCGCGATGATGGCCGGTATCGGCTTCGTGGCGGTGTTTGCCGGCGCGGCCAACACGCCGATCGCGACCACGCTGATGGCCATGGAACTGTTCGGCGCCGACATCGGCCCGCTGGCGGCCACCGGCTGCGTCACGGCGTATCTGTTTTCCGGGCACGCGGGCATCTACCGGGCCCAGCGGGTGGGGCATCGCAAGCATCACCGCCAGGGGTAGGGCGCGGCGCGCGTTGGCCCGGAGATCCCTGCGGTATGCTGTGCGCTTTTCCTGCCTGCCGCCGCGGCCACTTGCTCCATGTTCAAGCGCACGACTGCCTCCACCGCCGCCATGGTCGAAGGCCGCATCGAGCAGATGCGTGTCGCCGTGCCGCTTGTCCGAGGCAACGTCCATATCGTGGTGAATGGGGTGTCGGTGTATGGCGCCTTCGAGAGCGCCGCCGACATCCGCACGTTGCAGGAACTTCAGCAGCAAGGCGTGCCCGTGCGCGTCGGCGTGCTGGATGGCCCGCAGTCGCTGCGGCACTTTTCGTGGCTGTCTGCCGCGAAAGGTCCCGGCATTGCACCGCGCTACTACGTGGATCAACGACGCCGCGCCTGGCGCAGCATCGGCATCGGCGCCGCGCTGGCCGCCGCAATGATCGCGGGCTGCTTCCTGCTGGACCTGGGGTCCTTCGTGCAGGTGCTGCTGCTGGTGGTTGCCTTGACGGTGGCCCTGGTCGCGCTGATCCTGGCAGGCAGCGCCTTGTATGGGCTGTGGCACAACCGCCTGCACCGTCCAGCCATCTTGCAGAGTGAAGCGTGGTACCGCCAGCAGCAGGGCAGGCCGGTCTTGCCTGGCGCCGATGCGTCTGCCGCCGCGTCGGCGTTGCTGGCGGACAAGCAACGGCTTGGCGAGCCGCAGATCAGCGAACAGCTCATCGCCGATGCATCGCCCGAGATCCTGCATGTACACGGCGTGTTGCGGTCCTTGACCCACGAGGCACGCCCCGGGACGCGGCACCGTCCCAGTTTCGGCGTCTATCGGTTCCAGATCGGTCGCCAGCACTATGCACTGCACGTCGGCGAAGACCTGGGCAACGTCCAGCCTTTTCTGGCGGAAGGCGACCGCGTCGAGCTGGCCGCCTACGCCGGCGAGATTCCCGGCGCGGGGCCGCACCGGCTGGTCTACGGCCTGCGCAATCTGGAAGATGGCCGCGTCTACGTCTGCCACCGTCATTTCCGCGGCGCGCATGCGCGGATCGGGCCGGTCGGCGTCGGCCTGAATCAGCGCGTGCCGATGCTGGCGCTGCTGGGCAGTCTGCTGCTGGTCGCCTGGCTGGTGGTCGTGGGCTTTCTCTATTTTGGCGGTTCACCACAAGAGCATGCCGACCTGCCTGAGCTGGCGACATTCCTGTTCGCGATCCTGCTGTTTGTCTGGGCCTGCTTTGCCGTGCCGCTGCTTTTTCTGGACACGCGCTGGCGCCTGGGGCGGCCGACACGTCGCCAGCGCATTCTGGAGCGCATCTACCGCACGCTGGATCTGGGCACGCCGTTCGCGCCCAAGGTGCGCATCGAAGAGGTGTAGTGACCTGTCACGGCCGTGTCAGCACAGGGCCGGCGGCAACGGATATAGTCTGGGCAGTTCCCTTGACAGCATAGGTGCTTGCATGAAAAGCCATTACCCCACGTTCTGCGCCGGCGCCGCGCCGGGCCTGGTACACAAGCTGGGCGGTCTGCCGTGGGGCTTGCCCATCGCGCACTGGCCGATATGCCAGGAGTGCGGCCGGGCCATGAGCTTTCTCGCGCAGGCGCCGGGGCAGGCGGACGACGCCACTGCGCCCGTCTTGCCGATCCCCGCCGGCGAGGTCCTGTTCGCCTTCAAGTGCGAATGGGACAGTGTCTGCAGCTTCTGGGAAAGCGACGGCGGCGCCAATGCCGTCTTCAGCCTGCCGCGTGCCGCGTTGGGCGATGCCCCGACGGCCCCGCCCGAACACGCCGAAGATGGCTTGCCTGAGCTGATCCCGGAATTGGGCATTGCCAGCTGGCGCATCGACGACGACGGCGCCCCGCCCGAACTGGAAGCGGATTTCTACGATTACGGCCGCCATGACGACCTGCCCGACGACATCGCGCATCCCCACGACTGGGCCACCGAGTGGCGCACCAAGTACAACGGCGTGCCGTACTGGACCGCCAACGGCGCGCAGGGCGTGCCGCCTGGACGTCTGCTGTTGCAGATCGACAATTGCGTGCCGATGCAGGACGGCGGTTACCAGGAAGTCGCCAATTTCTGCTCGGACGGCACGGCGTTTGTCTTCATCGACGCGTCGCAGACGCCGCCCGTGTATGCGTTGCTGATCAATCGCTGAGGATCGGGCAGGCGTCGTTGCCCCGTCCCGACTTCCCGGAACCTGACCATGTCCCACCCCGCTGCCGATGACGTGATTGCGCTGTATCAGGACCATGCCGCCGCCTTCGAGAAGCAGCGCCGCACGCATGCCTTGATCGAGCAGGCCTGGCTTGCCGCCTTTCTCGACCTGATGCCGGCGGGCGGTGCGGTGCGGGTGCTCGACCTGGGCTGCGGCGCCGGCACCCCGATCGCGCGGCACCTGATCGAGCAGGGCTGCCAAATCACGGGGGTGGATACGTCACAGCCGCTGCTGGATATCGCCCAGGCGTCGTTTCCCGATCATCGCTGGATTGCGGCCGATATGCGGCAGTTTGCGTGCCCCGACACGTTCCAGGGCGTGATTGCCTGGCACAGCTTTTTCCATCTGGCTCCTGACGATCAGCGGCCGATGTTCGCCCGGTTTCGCCGTTTGGCTGCGCCGGGCGCAGCCTTGATGTTCACCAGCGGCCCCGCGCAGGGGCATGCCATCGGCCAGTTCGAAGGCAGGTCGCTCTACCACGGCAGCCTGGACCCCGCCGAATATCGCCAACTGCTGGCCGATAATGGTTTTGCCGTCGTGCGGCACGTGGCAATCGATCCCACCTGCGGCGGCGCGACGATCTGGCTGGCGCGGCAGGTTGATCGTCACGGATAGGAGCGACCCGATGACGGATGCGCCCTTGTTGGACCCGGTGCTCTTGCGCCGCCTGCTGCGCGCCAAAGACCGCATGGACGCGGCGTCGCACCAGGCGTGGCCCATCCGCCGCCTGGCCGAGGTCAGCGGGGTCTCCGAGGCCTATTTCGCCCGGTCCTTCAAACGAGCGTTTGGTTTGCCCCCGCACCGCTACCTGCTGACGCGCCGCATCGAGCAGGCCACTGCCTTGCTGCGCGACACCGACCTGCCCATCACCGACATCGCGTTCGCCACCGGTTGGGAAAGCCTGGGCACCTTTGGCCGCATTTTCCGCGACGTGACCGGCCGCAGCCCCAGCGACCTGCGCGCCGAGGTCCGGGCCGGCATGGCCGGGCTGCAACACGTGCCTGCCTGCGTCGTATCGGCATGCCGCGCCCCGACCCGCCGCGATCATTAAAATGCCCACTCTGATCGGGCCGTGTTCCACGGCCATTCGGCCTTTGCGCCCATCTCCTTCATCTGCCTGTATGCCTGCCGCCGCCTGTCTTCGTTCCCTTCGCTTCTGCCTGGCCCTGTTGCTGGCATCCGCCGGCCTCGCCCAGGCCGCGGGCTTTCAGCGCCTGAACCTGCCCATGGACATGAACGGGCCGGCCTTGCAGGGCGGCATCTGGTATCCCTGCGCGGCACCGGCAGGCCAGGTCAAGATCGGTCGCGTCGAGATCACCGCGACGCCGGACTGCCCGATCATCGAGGGCGCCAAGCCGCTGATCGTGATGTCGCACGGATCGGCCGGATCATTCCTGGGCCATCACGACACCGCGGCGGCGCTGGCGGACGCGGGCTTCGTGGTGGCGGCCATCAACCATGTGGGCGACAACGCGCTGGACAAGTCGCGCCAGGGGTATCTGTCGATCTTCTCGACCCGCCCGCGCGAGATGCGGCGGCTGATCGACTACCTGACCGGCGCCTGGCCTGGCAAGGCGCAGCTGGATGGCCGGGTGGGGGTCTTCGGGTTCTCGCGGGGCGGCTATACCGGGCTGGTGCTGGCGGGGGCCGTGCCCGATTTCAAGCAGGGGCTGAGTCTCTGCGCGGACGAATCGGGGCTGCCGATGTGCCGCGACATCCGCGACGGCAAGATTGCCGCGCAGCCGTATGTGCGTGATGAACGGATCCGCGCGGCGGTCATCGCCGACCCCCTCAATGCCTTCACGGCGGACACGCTGAAGGCGGTGTCGATCCCGGTGCAGCTATGGGCGTCGGCATTAGGCGGCGATGGCGTCACGCCCGCCAGCGTGGATGCCGTGCGCGCGGGCTTGCCGCAGGCCGAGTTTCATCGGGTCGACGGCGCGGGGCATTTCGCCTTCCTCGCGCCGTGCTCGGCGGGGCAGGCCGACGCCACGCCCGCGATCTGCGCCGATGCGCCCGGGTTCGACCGGGCGGCATGGCATCGTGACTTCAACGCGAAGGTGATCGCGTTCTTTACGTCGGCGCTGCGTTGACGCGCAGTGCGCGCTAGCGCGCCGCGCCCTGGCGGCGGGCCTGCTCGGCCGCCCGTTGCCGGGCCGCGGCGCGCGGGCCGTCGCGCTGGGTGACGTAATTGCGGTAGTGCTGGAAATCTTTGCCGGCCAGCGCCAGGTACAGGCCGGTTGCGACCATGAAGCTGCTGAACACATAGACCTTCAGCCAATAGCTGACGGGCAAGTCGAGCAGCGCGAAACCCAGGTACATATTCATGATGCCAAAGCCGAGCAGCACGGCCATCAATAGCCAGCGGGCCCATTCGCTGCCGCGGTACAGCCAGATCAGCAAGGCCGCGGGCACGATCATCTTTTGCAGCACCGAAAAATCGCCTTGCAGCAAAGGCATGATCTGGTAGCTGGACGAGGCGATGGTGCCGCCCAGCGCGATGAACCAGAAGCGCTGGCTGGTGGGCGCGCGGCGTCGGGGCGCGGGACGGGATTCGCTATGGTTCTGCAACATCGGGTCTCCTTGGCGAAGCGGCCAGTGTACCGTGCGTGAGGCGCACGGCGCGGGTAGACTGGCGCCTGGGTTCATTACCGGAGCGCCACCTTGGCTACCTCGCTGCGCCGATATACCGAGCTTCCCTATCTGATCGATTTCCTCATGTCCGGCGAACTGGCGCTGCTCAATCCGAAGGCGTGGGACGACCGCAACGATTCGTTCTACATCGAGGAATATGCGCGAGCCAAGCGCTTGCAAGGCGTCTACGCCTTGTGCCTGGCCGAGGCGTCCGAGACCTACCACCATTGGCGCGTGTTCTCGCACGGCAGCGGCGGGGTCTGCATCGAGTTCGACAAGGAAAAACTGGTGGCGCAGGTCTCTGGCGTGCCCGATATGCGCGCCGAGGCCGTGCAGTACCGCACCATCAAGTCGCTGCGCGAGCAGCCGCCGGCCGATGCCGATCTGCCGTTTCTGAAGCGCCACGCCTTTCGCGACGAAAAGGAATTCCGCCTGTTCGTATGCCGCAAGACGCGCGACACGCCGGTGCTGCGGGTGCCGGTCGAACTGACGGCCATCAAGCGCGTCACCCTTAGCCCATGGCTGCCGGCCACGGTGTGCGACCAGGTCAAGAAGGTGCTCAAGGCCACCAAGGGCTGCGAGAAGCTGCGCGTGTTCCGGTCCACCCTGGTGGACAACGAAGACTGGAAGAAATTCGCCAGTGCGGGCCGCAAGGAGCCGGCATGACGGACAAGCGGGCGGATGGCGTGATGTCGCCCCTTGAAATCGTGCAGGCCTTCCAGCAACGGGGCTGGAAGAACAACGACCCCATGGGCCAGGTGCTGCGGCTGCGGCAGGAAGACGCCCAGGCCCTGGGCGCGCTGGTGCAGTTGTTCCTGGACCGCGGCCTGGAACACGCCACCTTCATCGACGCTGCCCTGGACCTGATGGACGACGCCACGCATGCCGACGTGCTGCGCCAGGCCTGGCAGCGGTCCCGGCGCTTTGGTACGGGCAGCGGCCTGTCCGAAGTGCTGGACTGCGCGGCCACGCAATGGCCCGAGGTCTTCGCCGACGATTGGGATCACCTGCTCGCGGCTGCGCACCAGGGGCAGGGCGGCCCGCGCTTTGGCGTGGACCAGGCCTGGCGTGCGCTGGATGCCGACACGGCCCGCGCGTGGCTGGCGGATGTCGGCCCGCAGGCCGAAGAAGGGTCATTGGAATACCTGAAGGCCCGCGCCGTGCTGCATTCGCGCCATCCGGATCTGGTGTTGGAAGTCTGGCGGCGCGTGTTCGCGCCGCAGGATGAATCCAACGGCATCTATTGGCTGATGGCGGTGGGCTATGCCGATGACAACGGGCAGGCCCGGGCGCTGCACGGTGAACAGCCGCTGCACATTCGTTTCAGCGCAGCCCAGCGCAAATTGATGGTGGCTTCTCAGCCGGCCTGGCGGCGGGATATCCAGCGCCTGCATCCGACGTGGGGGGCCGTGAACGCTGCGCCGCCCGTCTCGGTTGCGGCGTCAGCTGCCGCGTCAGTTGCCGAAAAGGCGCCACAGGCCGATGCGCCCGCGGTCGCCGCCGTCCGCCTGGGCGGCACCCTGACCGCCACCTGTGGCCTGTGCCACGGCCCGCTGCATCGCCTGCTGGCGCTGCCGCAGCCGGCGTTGGCCGGCATCGATTGCGCGACGCCTTTGGAATTCGCGACCTGCCTGGCGTGCCAAGGCTGGGAGGCGGATGCCGAAGTGCTGTTCTTTCGGCACGACGGCCAGGGCGCGCCGCAGGCGCATCCATCGCAGCGCCGGGACGACCCGCTTGTCCCCGAGTTTCCCACCGGGCCGTTGCTGGAAGCCGACGTGACGCTGTTCCAGGCGCCCAAGCGCTGGGCCTGGCAGGACTGGGGCGATTCCAACGGCCGCCAGAACCTGAGCCGCGTGGGCGGCCCGCCCAGCTGGGTGCAGCAGGGCGAATACCCGCCGTGTCCCGATTGCGACACCCGCATGGCGTTTGCGATGCAGCTGGATTCCGACCTGCCGCAGGAAGATGGCGGCGAATGGTCGTGGGGCAGCGGCGGCTGCAACTACACCTTCTGGTGCGCGCATTGCCGCGTCAGCGGGCATCTCTGGCAGTGCACCTGAGCGGGCGTCGGGCGGCTCGGTAAGCACGTTGCCGCCAGGCGCCTCTGCCTGACCCGCTGCCTGACCCTTTGTCAGCCCAGGCTGCGCAGCGCGGCCCGCACCAGCGAGTTGTGCGCGGCAGCCCCCGCCATGACGCCCGACGCGCTGGCAAGCGTGGCATTGGCCATGGGCAAGGTGGCGTCGCCCGCCGCGAACACGCCCGGCACCGTGGTCTGCTTGAAATCGTCGACCCGCAGGTACGGCCCCAACGGCCCCGCGTCGAAGGCGCAGCCCAGCTGCATGGCCAGGGGGCTGGCCATGTGCACGCGGGCCGCCACGAAGATCGCGTTGACCAGCAGGCGGCGGCCGTCGGCCAGCTGCACCGCGTCGATCTGCGGCGCCTGGCCCAGCAGGCCCACCACCGGCGTGCGTTCGATGCGCACGCCGCGCGCGGCCAGCAGGGCGGCTTGTTCCGCGTCGGGTTCGAATTCCCCTTGCGTGAAATAGGTGGTCGGGCCCCAGTCGGGCAGCAGCGCCGCCTGATGGGCCGACAGCGAATGCGCCGCCAGCACGCCCAGCGGGCGGTCAGCCACTTCGTAGCCATGGCAATAGGGGCAGTGCAGCACCGTCTGGCCCCAGCGTTCCTGCAGGCCGGGCAAGGCAGGCAGTTCGTCCCGCATGCCGGTGGCCAGGACCAGGCGGGACGCATGCAGCACGCGGCCGTCTTCCATCGTGACCAGGAAGCGTCCGGCCGATTCCTTGGCGTGGGTGGCGGTGCCGTCGATGAATTCCACGGTGCCGTAGGCCGCCAACTGCTGGCGGCCGATGCGCACGATCTCGGTGGGCGACCTGCCGTCCAGCCCCAGGAAGCCGTGCGAATGCGCCGCGTAGCGGTTGCGCGGCAGGCCCGCGTCCACCAGGGCAATGCGGCGGCGGGCGCGGGCCAGTTGCATGGCGGCGGACAGGCCGGCGAAGCTGCCGCCGACGATGACGGCGTCATAGCGGGGAGGTTGCACTTCCACTTGCATGGCTATCTCGATACTTTAAAAGTTGCATGATAAGGCGAACGTCGCTTTTCACGCAACTTATAATGTTTCAATCCAAGACCCAGGAAACTTCCCCGATGCGCAGCGACAACCGCCTGTCACGCATGCTGCACGTGCTGATCCACATGGCCGAGCACGACGCGCCGCTGACCTCCGAGACCATCGGCAAGATGCTCAACACCAACCCCGTGGTGGTGCGCCGCATGATGTCCGGCCTGCGCGAGCACGGCTACGTGCAGTCCGAAAAAGGCCACGGCGGCGGCTGGGTGCTGACGCGCCAGCTGTCCGACCTGACGCTGCTGGACGTCTACCAGGCGCTGGGCGAGCCGCCCATCTTCGCGCTGGGGCTGGCCGACAGCGAACCGGAATGCCTGGTCGAACAGGCGGTGAACGCCGGGTTGCAAGGCGCGCTGGTCGAATCGCGCCGCCTGCTTCTCGAACGCTTTGCGACGATCAGCATCGACCAACTGGCGCGCGATTTCCAGGAACGCCTGAAGCAGCATCCGGAATGCGACCGGCGCCCGCCCGGCCATCATCCGGCCGGCAATCAGCACGGCAGCTAGGGCGCGATCAACCCCCGCACGACATCGGCCAGCGTCACCTGGCCCTTCAAGATGCTGTCGCGCGGGCCTTCGAAGTCGATCCACCCTTCGTTGAAGCCATCGAGCATCTGGATGCGCGGCATTGGCTCTTTCATGCCCTGGGCGGTGAACAGGGCGCCCCAGGTTTCACGCGGCACGGCCTGCACCGACACGGGCGTGCCCAGTGCGTCGGCAAAGGCGCGGCCGGCATCGTTCGGGCTGATGCGCTGCGGGCCTTCCAGTTCGACCACGCGCAGGCCCGTCCAGGTGTCTTGCAGCAACTGCGCGGCGATGCGGCCGACGTCGGCGGTGGCCACCATCGGAATGGCGCGGTCCAGCGGTTGCAGGAAGGATGCGATCAGGCCGTCATCGCGCGCCGACGCCACGTCCCACGCGAAATTCTCCATGAACCAGCCCGGCCGCAGAAAGGTCATGGGTACGGGCAGGCGCCGCAGCGCCTGTTCCATCAGCGTGCGCTGGGTCAGCAGATTCTGCTGCGTCGATTGCGCGCCGATGGTCGACAGGCAGACGACCCGACGCGGCTGCCCCAGGGCGATGGCCGAGGCCACCGCGTCGATGGCGGCACGCGCTTCGGGAAAGCCGGGCGCGGGGTCGAATTGGGGCGGCGGCAGGATGAACGCGCCGTCCACGTTTTCGAAGGCGCGGGCCAACGCCGCGGCGTCGGTCATGTCGGCGATGGCGACGTCGCAGCCGCGGGCGGCCCAGGCGGCGGCGTGGGCAGGGTTGCGCAGCACGGCGCGCACGGGCCGGCCTGCTTGCAGCAGGGCCTCGGCGACCGCGCCGCCGACCTTGCCGCTGATTCCGGTAATGGCATACATGAAGGGTTCTCCAGACACTGGCGCGATGCGGATCGATCACGCCGGGGCAAATCGTAGTGCGCGGCCTTTGTTGAGAGAATGGCAATTCAGTCATAACATTCATGACTTCAGATCAGGAGTCTTCGATATGGCGCTGGATGGCCGGGTATTGGCAAACATCGGGGTGCTGACCGCCGTGGTGGAAAGCGGCAGCTTCGCGCGCGCGGCCGAGGCGCTGGGCATCACCGCATCCGGGGTCAGCCGCGCGGTGGGGCGGCTGGAGGCCGGCGTGGGCGTGCGCCTGCTGGATCGCACCACCCGGGCCGTGGCGCTGACGGACGAGGGCCGCCGGCTGTACGAGCAGATCAATCCGCTGGTGGCGGGCATCGGCGAGGCCATCGCCACCGCCGGCGGTGCGTCGGCGGCGGTCAAGGGGCGCTTGCGCGTCAATGTAGACGCGTTCTTTGCCCGCCTGATCCTGGCGCCGCACCTGGCGCGGTTCCTGGAACGCCACCCGGACCTGACGCTGGATCTGGCCACGCGCGAACAGCTGGGCGACCTGGTGTCCGACGGTTTCGACATCGCGGTGCGCTTCGGCGAACCGCCGTCGTCGTCGCTGGTCTCGCGCAAGCTGCTTGATACCCGCTCGGTCACGGTGGCGGCGCCGTCCTATCTGCGCAAGCACGGCGTCCCGACGGCTCCGGCCGACCTGGCGCGCCACGCCTGCATCCAGATGCGCAGCACCATGACCGGCCAGCTGCTGGAATGGAACTACCGCAAGAAAGGCCGGACCACGCGCGTGGAAACCTCGGGGCCGCTGCACCTGACCGACGGCTGGACGATGCTGGGCGCCTGCCTGGGCGGTGCGGGCATTGCCCGTTTCAAGGCCAGCGGCGTCGAGGAACTGATCCGCCAGGGCAAGCTGGTCGAACTATTGCCCGACTATATCGGCGACCGCTATGCGCTGTACGCGCTGTATCCGTCGCGCCATTTGCCGGCGGCAAAGGTGCGGGCCTTCATCGATTTCGTCACCGGCATCCTGGACGATCCGGCGGGCTGACAGGGCCCGAGGGGCGGGCCGCCTGAAGCGGGGTGGCGGCGGGGTCAGATAGCCGCCGCCGGTGTATTCTCGCAATCGTGCCACGCCCGCATCCCGGGCGGCCGGCCCGCGCAAGAAAACACGGGCGGCGCCCACCCGCGCCAGCCTGGTACTGCCCGCACAGGAGACAACCATGCTATTGACCGAAGAACAGCTCAGCGTCCAGGACATGGCGCGCCGTTTCGCCCAGGAACGCCTGGCGCCCCAGTCCGAACGCTGGGACCGCGACCACCATTATCCGGCTGACGCCATTGCCGAGATGGCCCAGCTGGGTTTCTTCGGCATGCTGGTGCCCGAGGAATGGGACGGCAACGCCAGCGGCTACCTGTCGTACGCGGTGGCGCTGGAGGAAATCGCGGCCGGCAACGGCGCCTGCTCCACCATCATGAGCGTGCACAACTCGGTGGCCTGCATGCCGATCCTGAAGTACGGCACCGACGCGCAGAAAGAACAGTTCCTGCGACCCCTCGCCACCGGCCAGCACATCGGCGGCTTTGCACTGACCGAGCCGCAGGCCGGGTCGGACGCCAGCAGCCTGCGCACCCGCGCGGTGCGCGACGGCGACCACTACGTCATCAATGGCGCCAAGCAATTCATCACCTCGGGCCGCACGGGCCAGACCGTGATCGTGTTCGCCGTGACCGACCCGCAGGCCGGCAAGCGCGGCATTTCGGCGTTCATCGTGCCCACCGATACCCCGGGCTACCAGGTGGTGCGGGTGGAAGACAAGCTGGGCCAGCATCTGTCGGACACCTGCCAGATTGCGTTTGAAGACATGCGCATTCCGGCCGCGTGGCGCCTGGGCGAAGAGGGCGAGGGCTACAAGATCGCGCTGTCGAACCTGGAGGGCGGCCGCATCGGCATCGCCTCGCAATCGGTGGGCATGGCGCGCGCGGCGTTTGAATGCGCGCGCGACTACGCCCGCGATCGCCAGGCGTTCGGCAAGCCCATCATGGAACACCAGGCGGTGTCGTTCCGCCTGGCCGACATGGCCACCCAGATTCACGCGGCCCGCCAGATGGTGCTGCACGCCGCGGCGCTGCGCGAGGCTGGCAGGCCGGCGCTGACCGAAGCGTCGATGGCCAAGCTGTTTGCGTCGGAAATGGCCGAAAAAGTGTGTTCGGCCGCGATCCAGACGCTGGGCGGCTATGGCTACCTGGCCGACTTTCCGGTGGAACGCATCTACCGTGATGTGCGGGTGTGCCAGATCTACGAGGGCACCAGCGACATCCAGCGGCTGGTGATCGCGCGGGCGTTGTAAGGGGTCAATCCAGCAAGGCCTGCACCACTGCCTGCGCCTCGGGTGCCAGCGGCTGCTCGCGCTGCAACAGGGCGATCTTGTCCTCGAACTCCTTCACCACGTCGGGCCGGATCTGCTGCATGGCGCGCACGGTCTGCGCCAGCAGCAGCCGGGCATTGACGCAGTGCGGAAAGTCCAGGCACTGGCGGATATTGCCGTCGAGGATCTCGCGTTCGCCGTTCAGGTGGCCGGGGTGCTTGTCGTTGGCACCGTTGCAGCGCACGGCCAGCAGTTGCTCCAGACGCAGCAGGTAGCGCGGGAACGCCGCGCCGTCCGGCACCGTGTAGTTGCGGGGCGCGTTGCTGGGAGCCTGCGCCGTGGCGCGGGCCACCAGCGCCACCAGGTCTTCGGTCAGGCGTTGAAGGGCGGCCGTGGGGTCGGCCATGGGGAAATGGGCGCTCAAGGTGCCGACGCATTCCTCGTCATCCGTGCGCAGCACGCGCACCTGGGCCTGCCAGGGCTCGCTGGTGGTGACCAGGTGCGAGATCACCACGAAGTCGCTCTGGGCCTCGCATTGCTGGGCGTAGCGGATGGCATCGGCGTCGTCCCAGGCCACGCCGCTGAGCACGAAGCCCGGTTCGGGTTCCGTCAGCCAGGGCACCAGCGTCTGCGTGCGCAGGCCGCAGCGCAGCGCCAGTTGCTCGTTGAAGTACAGCGGCAGCGCGCGGCTCAGGCGGCCGGTGGCGTCGGCCAGCTGGCGTTCGGCGTGGTCGGGCGCGGCGTCGACCTCGGCCGAGCCGCCCAGGAATGACACCAGCGGACGATTCGGCGCAATCGGGTCGAACAGCGCGGCGGCCGGCGACTCGGGCGCCAGCCACACCGGGCCGCGGCCCAGCAGCATGGCAAAGCGCATTTCGGTGGATTCGGGCACGCTGCCGTCGCCCAGCGCGGCGCGGGCCAGTTCGGTGTCCCAGTACGCCAGGTTTTCCTGCCAGTCGGGGCGCTGCTGCGCGTAGAGCTGGTCGAGAATGCGGCGGGCGTCGTCGTACTGGCCCAGTTCGGCGTGGGCGCGGATCAGGTTGTTGCCGACCATGACGCCATGCGCCGCCGCGTCAAAGCGCGGTCCGGCCAGTTGCAGGATGGGTTCGATGGCGCCGGCATTGCCCAGGTCGGCGCTAAGCTGCAGCAGCAGGCCGGCGGGTGTGGGCGTGCCGGCGCGGGCCAGGGCTTCGCGGTACAGCGCCAGCGCGCCGGCCAGGTTGTGCGCGCCCAGTTCGGCGTGCGCCAGCCACAGCTGCGCGCGCCAGCTGCCGGGTAGCGCCGCGACCTTGCGCATGGCGGTCACGCCGGCCACGTCGCCGCCGTATTCGCGGTGGATGGCCTCGTACCAGCCCAGGCCGTTTTCCTGGTTGGGGTCCCGTTCAAGCGCGCGCCACAGGGTGTCGCGGGCGCGGGCCTCGTCGCCGCGTTCGTCGTGGATCTTGGCCAGGTTGGTCAGGGTGACGCCGGTTTCGCCATGCTGCTGCATGTAGGCCAGCAGCACGCGTTCGCTGTCGTCCAGCCGGCCGGTCTTCATGTAGACGATGGCCAGGAGCACCGCGGCGCGCTCGGCGGCAGGTTCCAGGGCGACCAGGCGTTCGGCCGGCTTGAGCATTTCATCGACGAAGCCATCCCCCAGCGACTGGATGATCAGGCTGGCCAGCGAATCGGCATCGTCCCGGTGGCGTTCGATGGCGCCGGCCAGCACGTTGTCGCGCCATTGCTCGCGCGTCACGAAGATTTCGCGGCCGTAGGCGTCAAACGCACGGATCAGGTTCGGGTCTTGCGACGGATCGCTGACGGCGGGCGCTTCGGCTTCGGCCGGCGAGGGCTGCTGGCCCAGGATTTTCTTCAGGAAGCTCATGCGGAACTCCGGATGCAGGGAAGAGGCCGTCGACTACGAGCGTGCGCGTCGGCTGAGGAGGGTCGCCGCGGGTTTGCCGCGGCTGGCGCGGCGGCGGCGGGCCCACACCGTGTAGATGATGAGATTGCCCACCACCAGCAAGACCGCCAGCAGGATCTGCACGTTGCGCGTCAGGCCATCCGGGTAGATCGCGGCCAGGATGTAGTGCTCGATGAAACCGCCGCCGTAGCCTTCCTGGCCCGCCTGGTGGCGTAGCGATACTTCCAGGGGCGTCAGCGGGCAGATCCAGCCCATGCCGATGACCATGGCGCCCCACGCCAGTGCAGGCAGGTGCAGGTAGGCCAGGCGCCAGCGCCACAGCGCCAGCAGGCCGCCGAACACGACGAAGGCGACGAACAGGCCATGCAGTACCAGTACTGCGTCGGCCATCAGGCGATAGGTCATGCGGGGTGTTCTCCAGGTTCAGGCAAGGGGGGCGCGCCTGAGGCGCATGCCGCGGTCAGGCAGGGATCAGGGCTTCAGGTCGCGCAGCAGCTTGGCCAGTTCGGGCGCGGCCATCAGCGACACGCCTTGGGCGCGGGCGTATTGCAGGGCGTTGTCCGACACCTCGCCCAAGGCGATGTAGATGGCTTCGCGCGCGCCGCGCTTTTCCCGCGCGGCCTGCAATTCGCGCAGCGGTTCTACGCCCGTGCGGGCGGCCTTCCAGCGCTTGGCGCTGACCAGCGCCACGTGGCCATCCTTGCTGAGCGCGAAGTCTGCGCCCGGCGCCTGCAGCCGTTCGACTTCGCAGCCGTCGCGGCGAAAGCCCGCTTCGACGGCCGTGGCGAATTCGGTCCAGGACATGGCCGCGGCGGCTTGCGCCACGGCCTCGACCCGGGCGCCCGACGGGGCGCGCAACTGCTTGTAGGCTGCCATGATGGCGATCACCGCGAACGGCACGGCCGCAAACACGCCCATGGCGGCGTAGTCCAGCGGCAGGGCGGCGAAACCGCCCACGGCCAGCACCAGGGCGACCCCGGCGCTCATCCACCACGGCGAGCGCAGCAGCACCGCGAAGATGGAGTTCTGCGACATCTTGAGCTTCATGCTTCGCGCACCACGATGCGGACGTCGCCGCAGGTGACGATCTGGCCCGGGCGGATCTTGGCCGTCTTGCGGCTTTCGACCACGCCGCCGACGCTGACGTGGCCGTCGGCCACCAGCATCTTGCCGGCGCCGCCGCTGTCGCACACGCCGGTGGCTTTCAGCAGCTGGTTCACTTCAATATAGGGGCTGCCTTCGGCAAGCGTGAATTCAATGATGGGCATGTCGCGAAAAACCGTTGAAAGAAAAAGCGGGCCGATCAGCCTTGGCTGCCGGGCGGGTTGCCGCCGGGGGGATTGCCGTGGGTGCCATCGGCAGTGCCGCCCGTCGTGGGGGCAATGGGCGTCGCCGTCGGGACGACGCCCGCCACGTCGACCGGGGCCGGCCGGACGTTGCCGGATTCCGCGCGCGCCATCCAGGCGATCAGCGACGAGCGCATGGCTTCCTCGACCGACATCTGGATGGGCTGCACCCATTCCTGCGGCACGAACACGGTATAGCCGCCGATCATGTAGCCCATGGGCAGGTACACCGCTACGCGGTCGCCCTGCGTGAAACCCTCGGGCAGGCCGTCCAGGTTGCGCCGCGTGATCAGGCCGACCAGTTCCAGCTGCTGACCGGGAATGCGCAGCACCACGACCTGCTGGGCGGTGCTCTTGGAACCGGGCGAGAAGTAATCGGCAAAGCTCTTGAGCGACGAATAGATGCTCTTGACCACGGGCAGGTTGGTGAAGGGCATTTCCACCAGCAGCAGCACGCGCTTGACCCGTTCTTTGGATACCAGGTAGCCGATCGCCAGGATGCCCAGGATGCCCAGCAGCAGGCCCAGCCCGGGGAAATAGAAGCCGCCGATGAACGGGCGCAGGAACGTCAGCGCCACCGCTTCCGTCCACGCCAGGAAGATATAGAGCACGTAGATGGTCAGCGCGAGCGGCAGGACGGTGATCAGGCCGCGGAAGAAGTATTTGTAAAGACGGGTCATAGTCGAGAAAAAGCAAGAAAATCGGGGTCGGGCCGGGCGGGCACGGACCGGAACGGCCGCCAGCATAGCAGCCGACGGCAGCCGGCCGGGTAACAAGGCGCGGTAAGCGTTACCGGTCGACGGGCAGGTACAGGGTCTCCTTGATTTCCTCCATCACCACATAGCTGCGCGATTCCGCCGAGGCGGGCAGGCGCTTGAGGATTTCACCAAGCAGACGGCGGTATTCGTTCATTTCGGTCAGGCGGGCCTTGACCAGGTAGTCGAAGTCGCCCGACACCAGGTGGCATTCCATGACCTCGGGTACATACAGCAATTCTTTTTTCACCTTGTCGAACACGTCGCCCGACTTGGCGGACAGCTTGATTTCCAGGAAGACCAGCAGGTTCTTGCCCAGGGCGGCCGGGTTGACGCGCGCATGGTAACCGGTGATGACGCCTTCGCGTTCCATGCGCTTGACCCGGTCCGAGCAGGGGGTGGCCGACAGGCTGACCCGCTCGGCCAATTCGGTGACCGCTATGCGGCCTTCCCGCTGCAGGATATCCAGGATTTTCAGGTCGATACGGTCCAGGTCGCGCATTTCACTTTTGGGAGGCAAAAAAGCAGGGGTGCCCGAGAAAAAGCACTGCCAAAGAAAAATAATCAGTGTTTTTCACTGCGATGAGGCTCATAGACTACCGAAATTCCTGACCAAAACCAAACTTCGGAAAGAATCATGCATGTGATCGTCCTCGGCAGCGGCGTCATCGGCACCACGACCGCCTATTACCTGGCCCGCCAGGGGGCCAAAGTGACGGTGCTGGACCGCCAGCCCGGCGCCGCCCAGGAAACCAGCTACGCCAATGCCGGCCAGGTCTCGCCGGGCTATTCCACGCCGTGGGCCGCGCCCGGCATTCCGCTCAAGGCGATCAAGTGGCTGTTCAAGAAGCACGCGCCGCTGGCAATCCGCCTGGACGGCAGCCTGTACCAGCTGAAATGGATGGCGGCCATGCTGGCCAACTGTTCGGCCGAGCGCTACGCCGTCAATAAAGAACGCATGCTGCGCCTGGCTGAATATAGCCGCGACTGCCTGCGCGAACTGCGCATCGACACCGGCATCCATTACGAAGAACGCACGCGCGGCACGCTGCAGCTGTTCCGCACCGACGCCCAGATGGAAGCCGCGCGCCGCGACATCGCCGTGCTCGAGGAAGTCGGCGTGCCCTACGAACTGCTGGACCGCAACCGCCTGGTGGGCGCCGAGCCCGCCCTGGCGCGCTCGCTGCACAAGCTGGCCGGCGGCCTGCGCCTGCCCAACGACGAAACCGGCGACTGCCGCCTCTTCACCACCCGCCTGGCCGAGATGGCCGCGGCGCTGGGCGTGGACTTCCGCTACAACCAGCCGGTGGCCGGCCTGAACACGGCCGGCGGCCAGGTGACCGGCGTGCGCGTCGGCGACCAGGTGCTGACCGCCGACCGCTACGTGGCGGCGTTCGGCAGCTACACCCGCGGCTTCCTGGAACCGTTGGGGCTGGACCTGCCGGTGTACCCGGTCAAGGGCTATTCGCTGACCATCCCCATGAAGGACGAGGCCGCCGCCCCGGTGTCCACCATCCTGGACGAAACCTACAAGATCGCCGTCACGCGTTTCGAGAACCGCATCCGCGTGGGCGGCATGGCCGAACTGTCGGGCTTTGACCTGCGCCTGAAAGACGCGCGCCGCAAGACGCTGGAACTGGTCGTCAACGACCTGTTCCCGGGCAGTGGCGACGTGCCCCGCGCCGAGTTCTGGACCGGCCTGCGCCCCATGACGCCGGACAGCACGCCGGTCGTCGGCCCGACCCGCTACGGCAACCTGTTCCTGAACACCGGCCACGGTACCCTGGGTTGGACCATGGCCTGCGGTTCCGGCAAGCTGGTGGCCGACCAGGTCATGGGCCAGCGTCCGCAGATCCGCACCGACGGCCTGGACCTGTCCCGCTACGACCGCCACACGTCGGCCCACCGGCCGCTGGTGCTGGACGGCAAGGGCGCCTGACGTCCGCCGGTTTTCCGTTTTTTCCGGCCGCCGGCCATAAGCTGGCGCCTCAATGGCCCGCTCGGCGCAACATGCCGGTCGGGCCATTGTTCTTTGGCGGGCCGCCGGCCTCTACAATCCGGGCATGACTCATTTCCTGCATACCGCCGATTGGCAGATCGGCCGTCAATACGGCCAGTTCGACACCGACGATGCCGCCTTGCTGGCCGAGGCCCGGCTGGACGTCGTGGCCCGCATCGCGGCGCTGGCCGCCGAGCGCCAGGTGGACGCGGTACTGGTGGCCGGCGACGTGTTCGACACGCAGGGCGTGTCCGACCGCACCATCCGTCGGCTGTTCGCCGCGCTGGCCGCATACAGCGGGCCATGGGTCATGATCGCCGGCAACCACGACGCCGCGCTGGCCGACAGCGTCTGGAGCCGCGCCGCGCAACTGGACTGCATTGCGCCCAATGTGCACGTGCCGCTGCGCCCCGGCGTGGTGGACCTGCCCGCGCAGAACCTGGCCGTGCTGGCCGCGCCGTTGACCCAGCGGCACACCTACGACGACGTCACGCAGGCCTTCGACGCCATGGACACCGAGCCGGGCCGCCTGCGCATCGGCCTGGCGCACGGCAGCGTGGCGGGCCGGCTGCCCGACACCATCGACGCCACCAACCCCATCGCGCCCGACCGCGCCGCGCGTGCGCGGCTGGACTACCTGGCGCTGGGCGACTGGCATGGTTGCCTGGCCATCGACGAACGCACCTGGTACGCCGGTACGCCGGAACAAGACCGCTTCCGGGGCAACGAACCCGGCTATGTGCTGGACGTGCGGATCGCGGCGCCGGGCGCGGTGCCGGTGGTGGAACGCGTGGCCACCGGCAAGTACCGCTGGTCGGCCTGGACCGAAACGCTCAGCCTGCCCACCGACGCGCAGGCGCTGGCGCAACGCCTGGCCGGCCTGCGGGCCGAAGACGTGCTGCGCCTGGAATTGCAGGGCCACGTCAATGTGCCCACCTGGGAAGCGCTGCAGTGGGCGGTGGACCAGGCCGCGGCGCAGGCGCGCGCCGTGCTGTCGGATTTTTCCGGGCTGCTGCTCGAACCTGACGAAGCCGACCTGGCGCAACTGGGCGCCAGCGGGTACGTGGGCGAGGTGGCGACGCAATTGCAGGCGATGCAGGCCGACCCCGAACAGGCGGCGGTTGCCAGCGAGGCGTTGCGCTTGTTGCTGCGGTTCCAGCGCGATGGGGCAGGGGGCAATGCCGCGCCTCGCGATGCCGCGGGCCGTGACGCCGCCACCCAGGGGAGCCTGCAATGAAGCTCTCGCGCATCGCCCTGGAAGAATTCCGCAAGTTCCGCCAGCCCCTGGTGCTGGACGATCTGCAAGACGGGCTGAATCTGTTCGTCGGCCCCAACGAGGCCGGCAAGAGCACGGTGGCCGCGGCCATACGCGCCGCGTTTTTGGAACGCTACAGCACCCGCACCGTGGCCGACCTGGCGCCGCGCGGCGAGTCCGGCGCGCGTCCCAGCGTGGAACTGGCGTTCGCCCACGCGGGCCACGACTATCTCCTGAAAAAGCAGTTCCTGTCGCGCGCCCGCTGCGAATTGCTGATCGACAATGGCGCCCAGCGCCTGGAAGGCGAAGAGGCCGAGAACGCGCTGGCCGCCTTGCTGGGCTTTGAATTGGCCACGCGCGGGCAAAGCAAGCCCGACCTGGCCGGCGTGCCCGGGCTGCTGTGGATCCAGCAGGGTGACGGCCAGAACCTGCAAGCGGCCGCGGGCCACGCCGGCGGCCACCTGCGCGAAGCGCTGACGCAACTGTCGGGCGAACTGGCGTCGGGCGACGGCGACCGCTTGTACGAGCGCGTGGCCGCCGAACGGGCCGCGCTGCTGGATGCGCGCAACGGCCGGCCCAAGGGCATCTACAAGGATGCCGAAGACGCCCTGGCCAGCGCCCAGGCCGAGCGCGACACGTGCGCGGCCGCCAAGGCCCAGCTGGATGCCGACGTCGACCGGCTGGCCAGCCTGCGCGCCGAGCATGCGCGGGCCGAAGCCGGCCAGCCGTGGAAAGACTTCGAGGCGCGCGCGGCCGACGCCCGGGCCCGCCTGGCCGCGGTCGCCAAAGAGCGCGAGGCGTTCGAGGGCCTGCAACGCGAGCAGCGCCAGGCGGCGCAGACGCTGGCGGTGCTGCAAGAGCAGGTGCGCCGCGACCAGCAGGACGAGGCCGACCTGCGCGCCCTGACGGACGAGGCCGCCGCGGCGCGCGCCCGCGTCCAAGCGGCGCAGGAACCCTTGGCCCGCGCCCGCAAGCAGCGCGACACGCATGCCGCCGCCGCCGAACAGGCCCGCCAGCGCGTCGCCGCGGTCCAGGCCGTGGCCGACCGGCGCGACCTGGAACACCAGTTGCAACAGCTGGACCGTGACGTCGAACGCCTGGACGGTGCGCTGAAGGAAGCCACCCACCTCATCGAACAAGGTTCGGCCCTGAAGGCCGAGGCCGTGCGCATCGAGATTGCCGACGCCGACATCCAGGCGCTGCGCAAAAGCGAACGCGCCTTGGGCGACCTGCAATTGCAGCAGCAGGCCATCGCCACGCGCGTGTCCTACACGTTCGAACCCGGCCGCGAGGCGCGGCTGGACGGCGCTGCGCTGGGCGGCAACGGTGAAGTGCTGCTGACCGCCGCGGCCGAACTCGATCTGCCCGGCGTGGGCCGCCTGCGCATCGAACCGGGCGGCAAGGACCTGCCGGCGCTGATGCGCGAGCTGGGCGAGGCGCGCGCCGCCAGCGCCGCGCTGCTGTCGCGCCTGGGGGTGGCCAATGCCGCCGACGCCGAAGAACGCCACGCCCGCAGCGCCGCCTTGCAGCGCGAGCTGGACGCCATGCGCAAGACCCTGGCGATTCATGCCCCCAAAGGCATCGATGTGTTGCGCGGCCAGCGCGACGAAGCGCTGGCGCGCCGCAGCGCCTTGCGCGAGCGGCTGGCGGCCTTGCCGCCTGCCACCGATGCAGACGATGGCCTGCCTGCGGCCCGCCAGGCGTTGCGCGACGCCGAAAGCAGCGCCGCCCAGGCCATGGACGCCCTGGCGGCGGCCCAGCGGGCACTGGATGCCGATAGCGCGCGCGCCCAATTGCTGGAAACCCAGGCCGCCGCGCGCGGCGCGGACCTGCAGTCGCCCGAACGCGCGGCCCAACGCCAGGCCCGCGCCGGCCGGCTGGCCGAGGCGCGCAGCGGCCACGACCTGCTCGAACAGCGCCTGCAAGCGGCCCAGGCTGTGCTGGCCGCGCTGCGCCCCGAACTGCTGGAACAGGATGCGCTGCGGTTTGAAAAGTCCGCGGCGATCGAACGCGACGCCCAGCACAAGCGCCATAGCGACATCCAGCAACTGCTGGGCAAGCTGGAACAGGCCGGCGCGCAGGGCCTGGGCGAACGGCTGTCCGAGGCGCAAGCCGCCTGCGAACGCCTGCAACGCCGCCGCGATGAATTCCTGCGCCGCGCGCGGGCGCTGGACCTCCTGTCCACCTTGCTGGCCGGCAAGCGCGATGCCGCTACCCAACGCCTGCAAGCCCCGCTGGCGCGCCGCCTGGGCCATTACCTGGGCCTGCTGTTCCCGGATTCCGCGCTGCGGCTCGATGACGCGCTGCTGCCTGCGGCCTTGCAGCGCGCCGGCGCGGAAGACCCGCTGGACGCGCTCAGCTTCGGCACCCGTGAGCAGTTGGGCATCCTGGCGCGCTTTGCCTACGCCGACCTGCTGCGCGAGGCCGGTCGGCCGACCCTGCTGGTGCTGGACGACGCGCTGGTGCATACCGACGACGCCCGCCGCGACCTGATGAAGCGCGCGCTGTTCGATGCCGCAACGCGGCATCAGGTGCTGATGTTCACCTGCCATGGCGAGGCCTGGCGCGACTTGGGCGTCGAACAGCGGCGCATCGGCGCGATGGAGACCCCGTGAAAGCCCGACAGCAGATCATCGACGGTTTCGACAGCCTCAGCCCGCGGCTGCAAGTGGCCGCGCGCTTTGTCATCGACCATCCCAACGAAGTCGTCATCGGCTCGATGCGCACGCTGGCCGAGCGCGCGGGCGTGCCGCCCGCCACGCTGGTGCGGCTGGCGCAGCAATTGGGCTATGGCGGCTGGCCCGAACTGAAGTCGGCGTTTGCCGGCGACCTGGGGCTGCACGGGCAGGGCTACGGCGAACGCGCCCGCAGCCTCGCCCAGCGCAGCCGCCGGCCCGACCTGTTGGATGACCTGTTCCGCGCGCAGCAGGCGGCGCTGGCGGCCACCGCCGAGCAATGCCTGCCGTCGCTCAAGGCTGCCGCCAAGCTGCTCAAGCAGGCGCGCCAGGTGCATGTGGCGGGCTTTCGCGCCAGCTTTTCCATCGCCCATTCGCTGGTCTATGGTTATCGGCTGTTCCGCAACAGCGTGCACCTGGTCGACGGGCTGGGCGGCAACCTGCAGATGCAGCTGCGCGCCATCGAGCCGCGCGACGTGGTGGTCGCCATCAGCTTTGCGCCGTATTCCAGCGAAAGCCTGGCGGTGGCGGATGCGGCGCGCGCAGCAGGGGCATCGCTGATCGCGCTGACCGACAGCGACGCCTCGCCCCTGGCGCGCGCCGCGCAGGTGACGGTGCTGTATTCCGTGGCCGGCGCTTCGTTCTTTCCGTCGGTCACCGCGGCCATGGGCGTGACCGAGGCGCTGCTGGGGCTGCTGGTCGCCGAAGGCGGCGACGACGTGGTGGCGCGCCTGAAGCGCAACGAGCAGGACCTGGTCGAGTCCGGCGCCTACCTGCCGGTGGGCTCGCGATAACCGTGTGTGATGCCTGCCCGTGCAAACCCGGGATTGCACGGGCCCGATGCCTTTGTTAAGGTGCATTGAAACAAATGTTTCTCATGAATGAACAGGGATTCATTTGTTTCCATCTGCTGCGGCAAAGGATACACACCATGAGCAAGCCCTGGCGCGTTGCCATCGCAGGGTTCCATATCGAATCGGTCAGCTTCCTGCCGATCGAAGCCACCAAGGCCGATTTCGACGCCGTCGCGCTGCGCGGCGAACGCATCCTGGCCGAGCTGCGCGGTACCAACACGGTTGTCGGCGGTTTCATCCAGGTCTGTGAAGCGCAGGGCATCGACATGGTGCCGCTGGTGCACACCGCGCTGGGCGCGGTGGGGCCGGCATCGGACGAGGCCGTGGCCTGCTACGCCGACGAAATCGCGCAGGGCGTGCGACAGCACGCCGACACGTTGGACGGCGTGCTGCTGTTCCTGCATGGCGCCTGCTGGGCGCCGTCGTATCCCGACCCCGAACGCCATTTCCTGCGGCTTGTGCGCCAGGCCCTGGGGCCGGACAAGCCGCTGATGGTGGCGTTCGACTATCACGGCAACCTGGACGCCGACACCCTCGAAGGCGTCACCGCGCCGTTCGCCTACCGCCGCTCGCCCCACACCGATACTGGCGACACCGGTGCACGCGCGGCCGATTGCCTGGTGCGCACGCTGCGCGGCGAGATCGCGCCGGTGTGGGCCATTGCCAAGCCCGGCGTGCTGGTGCCCAGCATCTTCAGCGCCACTGCCTTGCAGCCGCTTGCCAGCATCATCGACGCGGGCATGCGGCGGGACGCGGCGTGCCCGGGCTACAGCGATACTTCCGTCATGGCGGGCTTTTCCTACGCCGATGCCCACAACACGGGCTTTTCGGTGCTGTGCGTGCGCGACGCCGACCGCGCGGGCGCCCAGGCCGCGGCCGATGCGCTGTCCGGGCTGGTCCATGCGCAACGCCATGCCCTGTACCGCCCGTTGCCCGTGTACGAGATCGACGCAGCGGTAGAGCAGGTGCTGGCACAGTTACGCCGCGAACCGGCCGCCGGCCGGCCTTGCGTGCTGCTCGAGCACGCCGACCGCATGAACGATTCGACCTACCTGCTGGCCGCGCTGTTGCAGCGTGGCGTGACGCGCGCGGCCGTGCCCTTCATCTGGGACCCGGCCGCGGCGCAGCAGGCGGTCCGGGCAGGCGCGGGCCAGCGCATCCGGCTGCGGCTGGGCGCGCACAGCTCGGACAAGGCCGGCCCCAAGCTCGAGGTCGACGCCCGTGTGCTGTGGGCCGGGTCCAAGCAATACCGGGTGTCGGGCGCCTACATGCGCGGCATGCCGGTGGACCTGGGCGCAAGCGCCTTGCTGGACGTAAACGGCATCTCGGTCAGCGTGGTCAGCCATTTCGCCTTCGCGGTCGACGGTGACGCCTTCACGCAGTTCGGCCTGCGGCCCGAGGATTTCGACATCATCGTGCTGCGCTCCAAGACGCATTTCCGCGCGTTCTACGAACCCCTGGCGCGCGACATCCTCATCGTCGACACGCCTGACCATGGCGTGGCGGACCTGCGCAAGCTGCCGTACCGGCATGTCGACGTTACGCGCGCGTTTCCGTTCGTCGATGCACCGAACGCAGGGGCCTTCCCGCTCGTCGATGCGTCCGCCGCCAACGCCGGCCCGGCTTGACGACAGCCGGCCGCGCCGGTAGCCTGTGCAGGTTCATTCTCGAACGTCCATCGATCCCCATGCCCGACGTCACGCCTTTCGCCGATTCCGCTTTCGCTGCCCGTGCAGCGGGCGCCGGCGCGCGGGCTCGCCGTCGGCATGCGGCATCGCCTCCTGTCTTTTCTCCTGTCGTCTGCACGGTCGTTTCGCCGCCGCAGTCCTCGCCCAGGGCTGTCCGGCCGGTCTTTGTCCGGCCCGTGGCATCGCCGCCGGTGGCGCCGCCGCGCGCCGTCGTCGCGGATATATCGGGTGTATCGGGCGCTTATCCGCCCGTTGCTCCGGTCACGCCCGTCGTCGGCTGACCCCCGCAGACTTTCCGCTCCCGCCTCGTTGCCCGTTTCATCCGCGCTGATGCGCCGACGCCTGTGCGTCCGCCGCGCGCCTGACGGTGCCTGGCCCGCCTGTGCTTCTTGACTCGTGCCGTCCGGACTTGTGGGTCCTGACTTGTGCGTCCTGACGCGCCTGCCGGCCGCGGGAGCCTGTTCCCTTCCTGACAGGTAGAAACTTTCATGTCTTTCAATCGCAATTCGTGGACCGCCTATGGGTCCACCCCCTTGTTCGTGCTGCTGTGGAGCGGCGGCGCGATCTTCGCCAAGTGGGGCCTGGCGCATGCCTCGGCCTTCGGCTTCCTGCTGGCGCGCTTCATCCTGGCCCTGGCCGTGCTGTGCGTGCTGGTGGGGCTGCGGCGCGGGCCCTTGCTGCCCGCGCCGGGCACGCGCGGCATCGTCGCGCTGACGGGTCTCTTGTTGATCGGCAGCTACTCCATCTGCTATCTGCTGGCGCTGGACCACGGCATCACGCCAGGCGTGCTGGCCACGCTGCTCGGCGCACAGCCCATCCTGACCCTGGCGCTGATGGAACGGCGCTATCCGCCCGCGCGGCTGGCCGGCTTGTTCCTGGCGCTGTGCGGCCTGGTGATGGTGGTGTACCAGAGCATCGGCATGGCGCGCTTTTCCGTGGCCGGCATGGGGTTCGCGTTTGCCGCGCTGGCCAGCATGACGGCGGGCGCGATCCTGCAAAAGCGCGTGCGCCAGGCGCCGATGGACGTCATGCCGCTGCAGTACGCCGTCAGCCTGGCGCTGTGCCTGGTGTTCGTGCCGTTCCAGCCGATCCGCGTGGAATGGAACATCGGCTTCATCGTGCCGCTGCTGTGGATGGGCCTGGTGATCTCGGTGGGCGCCACGCTGCTGTTCTACCGCATGATCCAGGCGGGCAACCTCGTCAACGTCACCAGCCTGTTCTACCTGGTGCCGGCGGGCACGGCGGCGTTGGACTACCTGGTGCTGGGCAATCGCCTGTCCGCGTTGAGCCTGGCGGGCATGGCGGCGATCCTGCTGGGATTGATGCTGGTGCTGCGCACGCCGGCGGCTGCCCGGCCTGCGGGCTGAGGCAGCGTGCGGCGCGGTGTCGTCGGACGACATCGCGCCGCGTTTGGTCTTACCTGGTGGCGCCGGACCCGACCGGATTCGGCGCCGCGCGCAAGCGGGCGCGTTACGCGTGTTCGGCCTGTTCCTGGCCGGCCCAGTGGCCGCTGACCAGCTGGGCAGGCCGCTCGCAGGCTTGAACCCGCGCGCACACGGACCATGCATCGAGCCGCACGTTCAGCCCGGCATACACGCCATGGCCGGCCCCGGCCTCGATCCGGCCCTCGGCGCACACGCCTTCGCCCGCGCGGATCGAGCCTTCCGCGCAGATATCCTCGCCCGCGATCAAACCCCAGCCCGTGGCCAGGTGGCCGCCGCAGCGAATGGTGGCGCCGGCCTGGATGCCGCTGGCCGCGTCGATGTCCTTGCCCGCCTGCACTTCGCCGCCGGCCTTGATGCCCTGGCCGCATTTCAGGGCGCCTTGCACCTGGATGTCCTGGCCGGCCCGCAGGTGGCCGGTCACGGCCAGGTCCTGCCCGGCGCAGATGTCCCACTTGGCGCGCAGGTTGCCGCGGCAATCCAGCGCCGTCGCGACCTCGATGCCCCATTCGGCCGACACATCGCCGCCCGCGCGCAGATCGCCCGCGCTGGCGATGTTGCCGCCGGCCACGATGTTCTCGCCCGCCACGATCGATTCCCCGGCGCGGATGCCGCCGCCGGTGACGATGCTGCGCCCGGCGCGCACCACGCTGTCCACCGTGATGCCCATGCGCACCTCCAGCGTGCCGGCAAAGACGATGGCGTTGGCGTCCAGCGTGTCCAGCTTGAGCACCGCGTCGGTCGGGCCGAACTGATCCAGCAGCCAGCAGGCGTCGCCCACGCGCCCGTCGGCCACCAGGGCATCCAGGACGGCCTGGTAGTCCCCCTGTCCGTTGTGGTCCCGCAGGAACCATTTGTAGCCCCCGGCGCAGGGGTTCTTGGCTTTGACGAATTTCTTGGTGAGTTGCATGGCGCTAAATGGCGATCAAGGCGTGACGCCGCCGCCGGACGAAGCCGGCAGGCAGATTGGAAACGTGGCCAGGCGCCCGGCCGAATGGCAGGGCGGTCGTGCCGGACGGCATTCGGCCAAGGCGCGAGAACCGTCAGGCGGTCAGGCGTACCCAGGGCCGGCGGCAGGCCGGTGGCTTAGAGAGAAAGGGAACGGCCAAGCCGGCAGATCAGCCGGGCTTGGAGCGCGCGTAGGCGGAACGCGCGGCGACTTCCTGCGAGCTCAACAGGGTCGAGCGCAGGGCGCAGAGGGCGCAGGCAGCGGATGAGAGAAGAGAGAATTCAGTTCGCACGGGGCGAATGGTAGCAGAGGGGGCCGCTCCCCCTCTGCCATTCGCTTAATTCGTCGACTGGATGTTACGTTCCTTGGCAATCCGCTGACGCAGCTCCAATTCCCGCTTGATCTGCGCCGCATATTCGGCCGGCGTGTTGCCGTCCACCAGCGAGCCGCCATCGGCCAGGCGCTGGATGATCTTCGGGTCCTTCAGCGCCTTGACGGTGGCGTCGTGGATGCGGTCGATCACGGCCTGGGGCGTGCCGGCGGGGGCGACCAGGCCGTACCAGGCCATGTTGTCCATTTCCGGCAGGCCGCCTTCCTTGAAGGTGGGCACGTCGGGCAGGGTGGGCAGGCGCTTGGGCGCGGCCACGGCCAGGGCGCGCAGCTTGCCGGCCTGGATATGGGGCATGGACGACGGCAGGTTGTCGAACTGGGCATTGACCTGGCCGGCGATCACGTCGTTCAGGGCCGGGCCCGAGCCGCGGTAGGGCACGTGCACCATGTCGGTCTGGGTCAGGGACTTGAACAGTTCGCCGTCAAGGTGGCCGATGCCGCCGGCGCCGGACGAGGCATAGCTGTATTTACCCGGGTTGGCCTTGAGCAGGGCAATGAACTCGGCCAGCGACTTGGCCGGCACGGCCGGGTTCACCGTCAGCACGTTGGGCACGTTCACCATATTGGTGATGGGCGCAAAGTCCTTGAGCGGGTTGTAGGGGTTCTTGGGGTTGGTGGCCGGGTTGGTGGCCATGGTGCTGACGGTGGCCACGCCCAGGGTGTAACCGTCGGGCGTGGAGCGGGCGAGGGCGTCGGCGCCGAT
>NZ_JCBANA010000042.1:0-56477 GCF_059760725.1 Achromobacter sp. 1014246743 | reverse complement strand
GATAGATCGCTGCGGCCGCGGATGCTTCGACGCGTGACGAAGCATCCGCGGCCCGCGCGCCCCTAGACTGCGGGCTTGCCGACCCTGCCGCGCCTGACCGGCCGCCCACGAACCATGCCCCCGCTTTCCCGCCGCGTGCTGCTTGCCACCAGCGTCAGCTATGCGCTGATCCTGCTGGACACATCGATCGCCAATGTCGCCCTGCCGCGCATCGGCCAGGCGCTCGCCATGCCGCTGGCCGGCCTGCAATGGGTGATGAGCGCCTACACGCTGGCCTTTGCCAGCCTGCTGCTGACCGGTGGCGCGCTGGGCGACCGCTGGGGCGCGCGCCGCGTCTACCTGGCGGGGTTGCTGGCGTTCACGCTGGCGTCGCTGGTGTGCGGACTGGCGCCCAACGCCACCCTGCTGATCGCCGCACGCGCCGCCCAGGGGCTGGGTGCGGCGCTGCTGGTGCCCGCCGCGCTCAAGCTGATCCAGCAGGCCTGCACCGACCCCGCGCAGCGCGCCCGCGCCATCGGCCTGTGGGTGGGCATCGGCGGCGTGGCGATGGCGGCGGGCCCCTTGGCCGGCGGCGCGCTGACCGAATGGCTGGGCTGGCGCAGCATTTTCCTGTTGAACCTGCCGCTGGGCCTGTACGGTGCGGCCATGGCCTGGCGCATTCCGGCCACGCCCGGCACGCGCGCCGCCGTACGGTTCGACCTGCCGGGCCAGGCCACCGCCATCCTCGCCTTGGCCGGGTTGATCGGCGTGTTGATCGAAGGCCAGGCGCTGGGCTGGACGTCGGCCCCCATCCTGGCCGGCGCCGCCGTGGCCTTGGCCGCGGGCATCGCCTTCCTGCGAATCCAGGCCCGTTCGGCGCACGCGATGCTGCCGCTGACGCTGTTCTCGAACCCGCTGTTCACCGCATCGACGGCGGTGTCGATGGTGTCGGCCTTCGTGTTCTATGGCCTGTTCTTTGTCGCCAGCCTGGGTTTCCAGGACCAGCGCCATTGGGGCCCGCTGCAGGCGGGGCTGGCGTTCCTGCCCATGACCGTGTCGGTGGCACTGGCCAGCATGGCGTCGCATCGCATCGCGCGGGCCTGCGGACCCGTCCTGTCCATGGGCATGGCGTTCGGCCTGTACGCGGCGGGCGCGCTGGGGCTGCTGGCGGCGGGTTCGTCGTCCTATGGCCACAGCGTGCCGGCGTTGTTGGCCATCGGCCTGGCGTCCGGCTTCATCTCGCCGGCGGCTACCGCGCCCGCCCTGGAGACCGTGGCGCCGCAGCGGGCCGGCGTGGCCGCGGCGGCCCTGAACACCGCGCGCCAGGCCGGCGCGGCCCTGGGCGTCGCGGTGTTCGGCAGCCTGCTGGCCGCCCTGCCCCCCTTTGCGACCGGGGCGCGCGCCGCGCTGCTGATCGCTGCCGTCCTGGCGCTGGGGGCCGCGCTGGCGTGGGCCATCCTGGTGCGAAGCGGTCGGAAACAACGCCCGGCTATTAGTTAAAAGTAATTGAATATTTCCGGATGACGGCCGGCTTGCGCATCATGCAGGGTCGGGACGCGGCCGCGCCGCCTGTCTTTCACGCCCTATCTCCGGAGAAGCCCTTTGTTCCAACGACTGCTCGCCTCGGCCCTGACGCTGACGGCCCTGGCCGCCGCCCCGGCCCACGCCCAGCAAGCGCCCCAGGCCCTGCTCAATACGTCCTACGACATCGCGCGCGAATTGTTCGCCACCATCAACCCCAAGTTCCAGGCAGACTGGAAGGCCAGGACCGGGCAGGACGTCAGCATCGAACAGTCGTTCGCCGGCACCTCGCGCCAGGCGCAGTCCATCATCCAGGGGCTGAAGGCCGACGTGGTGACCTTCAACCAGGTGCCCGACGTGGACATCCTGGCGCAGAACAAGCTGCTGGCCGCCGACTGGCAGAAGAAGTTCGCCAACAACAGCTCGCCCTACTACAGCACCATCGCCTTCCTGGTGCGCCGCGGCAACCCCAAGCACATCAAGACCTGGGACGACCTGGTGCGCGACGACGTCAAGCTGGTGTTCCCCAACCCCAAGACGTCCGGCAATGCGCGCTACTCCTACCTGGGCGCCTGGCTCTACGCCCACGAGAAGTTCAAGGGCGACGACGCCCAGACCCGCGCCTTCGTCGGCAAGCTGCTCAAGAACGTCGAAAGCTTTCCCACCGGCGGGCGCGGCGCCACCGTGGCGTTCGCCCAGAACAACCAGGGCGACGCGCTCCTGACCTTCGAATCCGAGGTCAACAACATTGCCCAGGGCGACGAATTCAAGGCCCAGGGCTTTGAAGTGGTGGTGCCGCCGGTCAGCGTGCTGGCCGAATTCCCCGTGGCCGTGGTGGACAAGGTGGCCGACGAGAAAGGCACGCGCAAGGTGGCCGAGGCCTATCTGCAGTTCCAGTACTCGCCCGCCATCCAGAAGCTGTTGACCGACTTCAACTACCGCGTCCACGACGCCGAGGCGGTCAAGGCCAGCGCCAGCCGCTTTCCGGCGATCCGCCTGATCAACCCGCAGGAAGTGCTGGGTTCGTGGGACCAGATCACCAAGACCCACTTCGCCGCCAACGGCGTGCTGGACCAGTTGCTGGGCGCCGGGCGCTGACACCCCGCCCTTGCGATTCGCCATGACAGCCGGCTGCCCCGCGGGGCGGCCGGCGCATTTTCATTCGGGTTCGCATGCCTAAGTTCTTTCGCCAGCACCCCACCCTGCCCGGTTTCGGGCTGAGCTTCGGGGTCAGCAGCCTGTTCATCACGCTGGTCATCCTGCTGCCCTTGTCCGCGTTGCCGCTCTACAGCAGCCAGATGACGTGGGGCCAGTACTGGCAGGCGGTGACCGACCCGCGGGTGCTGGCCAGCTACCGCGTCACGCTGCTGTCGGCCGCCTATTCCACCGCCGTGGTGCTGGCGGTGGGCTTGCTGCTGGCGTGGATCCTGGTGCGCTATCGCTTTCCCGGCCGCGCGCTGCTGGACGCGGCCGTGGACCTGCCCTTTGCCCTGCCCACGGCCGTGGCCGGGCTGACGCTGTCGGTGCTGCTGGCGCCGGGCGGCTGGGTCGGCCAGTTCTTCGCGCCGCTGGGCATCAAGATTTCCTACGCCTTTCCCGGCCTGGTCATCGCCATGATCTTCACCAGCCTGCCGTTCGTGGTGCGCTCGGTGCAGCCGGTGCTGGCCGACATCGGCACCGAATACGAAGAGGCCGCGCGCACCCTGGGCGCCAGCGGCCGCCAGGTGGCCCGGCGCGTGCTGCTGCCCGCGCTGGTGCCGGCGCTGTTCACCGGCGGCTCGCAGGCCTTCATCCGCAGCCTGGGCGAGTTCGGCGCGGTCGTGATGATCGCCGGCAACATCCCCTACAAGACCGAAGTGACGTCCCTGATGATCTTCAGCCGCCTGGCCGAATACAACTACCCGGCCGCGGCCGCCATCGCCACCGTCGTGCTGGCCGCGTCGCTGCTGCTGTTGTTTGCCTTGCAGGTGTTGCAGGGCCGCCTGTTGCCGTGGCAGCGCGTGGCGGGGGTCTGACGCATGCGCCCGGATTCCCCCTGGCCGCGCCGCCTGCTGATCGCCGCGGGCCTTCTCGCCGCCCTGTTGCTGCTGGGGCTGCCGCTCAGCCTGATCTTCACCCGGGTCATCGTCGGCGGCTGGACGGCCCTGGTGCAGAACCTGGGCAGCAGCGACATGCGCGCGGCCATCGGCCTGACCTTGCTGGCGGCCGTCATCAGCGTGCCGGTGAACCTGGTGTTCGGCGTGCTGCTGGCCTGGTGCGTCACGCGCTACGACTTTCGCGGCCGGCGCGTGCTGATCGCGCTGGTGGATATTCCCTACGCCACCTCGCCGGTGGTCGCCGGGCTGTGCTACCTGGTGGTCTACGGGCTGGAAGGCATGTTCGGGCGCTGGCTGAACGGGCATGGCGTGCAGCTGATGTTCGCGTGGCCCGGCATCGTCATGGTGACCATCTTCGTGACCTCGCCCTTCGTCGCCCGCATCCTGATTCCGCTGATGCAGGCGCAAGGGCCCGAAGAGGAACAGGCCGCGCTGACGCTGGGCGCCGGCGGCTGGCAGATCTTCCGCCGCGTCACGCTGCCCAACATCAAATGGGGCCTGCTGTACGGCGCCGTCATCACCAACGCCCGCGCGGTCGGCGAGTTCGGCGCCGTGTCGGTCGTGGCCGGCGCCATCCGCGGCAAGACGCTGACGCTGCCGCTGCTGATCGAACAGCTCAACGACGACTACAAGACGGTGGCCGCCTTCACCGCCGCCGCGCTGTTGGCGTGCATGGCGTTGCTGACGCTGGGGGTGAAGACGATTATGGAAAGGCAGCGGCCGGGATTGTGACACCCGCCAGGCAGCGAAAAGACCTACGCAAAATGCCGGTTAACCGGCCGCGGCAGCCCCAGATTCTCGCGCAGCGTGCGGCCTTCATACTCGCGCCGGAAGATCCCCCGCCGCTGCAGTTCCGGCACGACCTGCCCGGCAAAGGCGTCCAGCCCGCCCGGCAGCCACGGGAACATGACGTTGAAACCGTCGGACCCTTCGGTTTCCAGCCATTCCTGCATCTGGTCCGCAATGTGCGCGGCCGTGCCCACCATGGCCAGCCCGCCGTAGCCGCCGAGGCGCTGGGCCAGTTGCCGCACCGTCAGCGATTCGCGCTCGGCCAGGCGCAGCACGCGTTCCTGGCTGCTTTTACTGGCGTTGGTCTCGGGCAGCGGCGGCAGCGGCGCGTCGGGGTCGAAGCGCGACGCGTCACAGCCCAGGGCGATGGACAGCGACGCGATAGCGCTTTCGTAGTGCACCAGGCTGTCCAGCTTGGCGCGGATGGCGCGAGCCTCGGCGTCGGTGTCGCCCACCACCACCAGCACGCCGGGCAGGATCTTCAAGTGGTCGCGGTGGCGGCCCAGCTTGTCCATGCGCCCTTTCACGTCCGCGTAGAAGCGCTGGCCGTCCTGCAACGTGCCCGCCGCGGCGAAGACGACCTCGGCGGTTTCGGCGGCCAGCTGGCGGCCCGGTTCGGACGCGCCGGCCTGCACGATCACCGGCCAGCCCTGCACCGGCCGCGCAATGTGCAGCGGCCCGCGCACCGACAGGTGTTCGCCCTGGTGATTCACGGCGCGCAGCCGCGACGGGTCGAAATAGATGCCGCTGTCCGCATCGCGGATGAAGGCGTCGTCGGCCCAGCTGTCCCACAGGCCCGTCACCACGTCGTAGAACTCGCGGGCACGGGCGTAACGGTGGGCGTGGTCCGGCTGCTCGGTGCGGCCGAAATTCAGCGCGGCGTCGGGGTTGGACGTGGTGACGATGTTCCAGCCCGCCCGGCCGCCGCTCAGGTGGTCCAGCGACGCGAAGCGCCGGGCCACGTGGAACGGCTCGTCGAACGTGGTGGACGCCGTGGCCACCAGCCCCAGCCGCTCGGTGGCCTGGCTCAATGCGGACAGCAGCGTGAACGGCTCGAACGACGTCGCGGTATGGCTGCGCTTGAGCGCCTCGATGGGCATGTTCAGCAACGCCAGGTGGTCGGCCATGAAGAAGGCGTCGAACTTGGCCTTTTCCAGCGTCTGGGCGTAACGCTTGAGATGTTCGAAATTGAAATTGGCGTCGCGATGGGCGCCGGGGTAGCGCCAGGCGCCGGTGTGGATACTGACCGGGCGCATGAACGCGCCCAGCTTCAATTGACGTTGCGCAGCCATGGGTGCCGGCCTGTGTAGCGGAAACGAAAAAGATAGCGCCGGCCCGCCCCGCCGCGAACGAACCAAACGTTATATCGCTATGCCGCCGATTTGCACCGCCGCCGCTTTGTCTTTACGCTTGCCTGCTTTGCCCGCTTCGATCCCGGCCCCCGCATGATCGCGTTCCTGCAGCCCTATTTCCGCGAAGAATGGCGTGTCTACGCCGAGTCCGTGCAGCTTGCGCCCAGCCGCGCCGGTGAACGGTCGGCGGGCGCGCTGCTGCAAGATCCGGACAGGCTGGGCGATGCCTTGGCGCGCCACCGCCGCCACTGGTCGGATGCCGATCCGCGCGCGGTGGCCTCGGCCTGGGCCATGCGTTATCTGTGGGCGCTGCTGCCGCCGGTGGTGGCCGCCGCCAGCGGTGCGTGCCGGCCCTTGCCGATGGCCGCCGACGCCATGCGGCTGGAACTGGATGACACGGGCGCGCCGGTGCGCTTTTTGGTTGCCGACCTGGGCGATGCCAAGGATGGGGATCCTGCCAGTACCGCTGGCAGCATCGGTACACACAGCGCCGATGCGCCCGTCCACCCACCCTCCGACGTCTGGCACCGCTACGGCCCGCTGGTCTGGGACCACCTGCGCCTGCTGGCCGACGCGCTGTTCCTGGCCAGCCGCCTGCCGCGCAAGACGGTCTGGGGCGGCGCGGTGCGTTATCTGGAAGCCGTGCTGAAAGCCATGGAAACCCACGGCGCCGCGCCGCACGCCGCGCACGACCGCCAACAGTTGCTGCACGAACCTGCCTGGGGCCCGGCCTGCCAGGAACGCGACAACCCCTTGTGCCTGCCGCCCCGGGTATCGCGCGGCGACGGCCCGGTCATGACGCTGCATCGGGAATGCTGCCTGTACCACCTGCTGCCCACGGCGCAGTACTGCGCGGCCTGCCCGTTGGCGCCGCAGCACCGGGCGCCGCCGCGCCGGGCGCCGCCGCGCCGGGCGCCGCCGCGCCAATCGCAGCCTCAAGCCACGACATAAACGGTCGAAGCTCGCGTTGACGGCCGCGTCGCTAGCCGCCCCTGCGCTCGCCCATCCCTCAGATATCCGCGGCCCGCGTGATGTGCCGCTTCAGCAGCGCTGCCGCATACTCCCGGTCGCCCTCGGCCAGCGCCGCCAGAATCCCCAGATGGTCGGTACAGGCCTGCCGGATGTGCACCTCGGCGAGATAGCCGAAATTGGCGTATTCCGTCATGCGGCGCAGCGAATTCTGGCGCCGCACGGCCTCGGTCAGAAAGCGGTTGTTCGACCACGACGCCAGCGTTTCGTGGAAATTGGCGTTGGCGTTGAACCAGGCGTCGCGCTGCAACTGCGCCACCGGCATCTGCAATATCTCCCCCTGCTCGCGCTGCAACGCGGCCAGCTGGTCCGGCGGCGCGTGATAGCCCGGCGCCGTCAGCGCGCTGCACTCGACGATCAGCCGGAATTCATAGCTTTCGTTGACCGCCTGTTCGTTGTCCAGCGTTTCGGCGAAGTGCCAGCCGTGGCCCGGCAGGCGTTCGGCCAGCCCTTCGGTGGCCAGGCGCATCAGCGCGCGCCGCAGCGCGCCCCGCGTGACCTGGAACTGTTCGACCAGTTGCGCTTCGGACACCTCGGCGCCCAGCCGGCCGTCGGCGCGGGCGCTCATCAATTCGCCGTAAAGGCTTTCGGATTCGGAATGCGGCACCAGCGCGTCCAGGCTTTCGTCGCTGGCGGGCTCGCGTTCCAGCCGGTAGCCCTTGCCCGCCGTGTAGGCCAACAGGCCCTGGCGCGTCAGCAGGTTCAGCGCCTGGCGAATCGGCGAGCGCGACACCTTCAGTTCCTGCGCCAGGCGCAGATCCGACAAGCGCTCGCCCACCTGCCAGCGGCCGCTCTGGATCAGGGCGGTCAGCTTGCGGGCGACTTCGATCTGTAGAGGACTCAGCTCCTGCATGGCATTGGGCTCCTGTGCCGATGCATTATCCATGCCCGATCCGCTGGCGCAAGCGCGTGCTTGCCCCGGGCGCCGCAGGCTGCCCTGCGGTGTTCCTTGCGGTCATACACGTTTTCCCTAGATTTCATATGTCGCCCCATAAAACCGGTTGACAGGGGGTGATAGCGGTAATTAGTGTATTACGAAGCAATAAAATACAAAAGGAAGGACAGATGGCAATCGCTCCCTTTCCCTGCGTGACGTTGACCGGCGGCCCTGAAAGCCGCGGCCGCCAGTACGGGCAGGCACTGCAACCCCGCATCCGCCAAAGCGCGGCCCTGTACGGCGGGGCGCTGGACGCATTCGGCATGGGCGCCGCGCAAAAGACGGCCTTGATCGCCGACTACGCGCGCCGCATCGCCGACTTCGACGAACGCTACGTCGAAGAAATGCACGGCATCGCCCAGGGTGCCGACGTGCCCTTCGAAGACATCGTCATGATCAACGCCCGCACCGAAGTCATGGCGCTGGCGCGGGCCCAAAGCAGCACGGCCAATCCCGACGACGAGGCCGACGACGGCTGCACCGGCGCCATCCTGTTGCCCGAGCGCAGCGCCTCGGGCAACCTGATCCACGCACAGAACTGGGACTGGCGCGCCGAATGCGCGGCCACCGGCGTCGTGCTGCGGGTACGCCAGGAACACGGGCCCGACTACCTGACCTTTGTCGAGGCCGGTGGCCTGGCCCGCAGCGGCCTGAACGCCGCGGGCGTATCCATCACCGCCAACTACCTGGAATGCGAGCGCGACTACCAGATCCTGGGCGTGCCCCTGGGCCTGATCCGCCGCAAGGTGCTGGAACAGGAACACTTCGCCCTGGCCGCCAAGGTCGTGGCCACCACGCCCAAGTCCTGCTCGAACAACATCATGATCGCGTCGGCCGCCGGGTTCGGCATCGACTTCGAATGCGCGCCGGACGAGGCCTTTCCGCTCTACCCCGACGACGGCCTGATCGTTCACGCCAACCATTGGGTCGGCCCCATTGCCCTGGCCAAGCTGCGCGACACCGGCATTCCCCATGTGCCCGAAAGCTTCTACCGCGACTGGCGCGTGCGCCGGCTGCTGCAAGCCCAGGGCCGCCTCCTGGACCGCGAAGGCGTCAAGGCCGCGCTGTTCGACGACTTCCTGGCGCCCTACTCCGTCTGCCGGCCCGAACGCCACGGCGACGGCGGCAACCTCACCGCCACGGTCGCCATGATCGTGATGGAGCCAGCGCTGGGCCTGATGGAAATCGCGCCCATGCCGGCCAGCAACCGCCGCTTCACGACCTACCGGCTGGACGGCGACGAACCGCGGGAAGCCGTCGATACCCGCGAATCCGAACTGGCCGGAGCCTGAGCGCCATGCTGCGCTTCATCGTGTCGCGCATCGGCATGGCGTTGCCCACGCTGCTGATGGTTGCGCTGGCGGTGTTCATCCTGGTGCGGCTGATTCCGGGCGACCCGGCCGCCTTGATGCTGGGCGATTCGGCCGATGCCGCCAGCCTGGCCGCGCTGCGCGAACAATTGGGGCTGAACGCCAGCTGGCCGACCCAGTTCCTGCTGTGGGGCGGCCACGTGCTGCAAGGCGACCTGGGACGATCCATCGCCAACCGCGAGCCGGTGCTGTCGCTGATCCTGGAACGCTTCGTCGTCAGTGCGCAGGTGGTGCTGCCCGCCGTGCTGCTGGCCACGTTGCTGGCGGTGCCGGCCGGCATGCTGGCAGCGTGGCGCCAGGGCCGCCTGGCCGACCTGGCGCTGGTGGGCGGCGCCACCCTGCTGCTGTCGCTGCCCGCCTTCTGGATGGGCCTGCTGCTCTTGCTGCTGTTCTCGCTCAAGCTGGGCTGGTTTCCGATGGTGGGCTTTGTCACCTTCGCCGAAAACCCGGGACGCGCCTTGATGTACCTGGTGCTGCCGGTGGCCACGCTGCTGCTGCACGAAATCGGCGTGATCCTGCGCATGACGCGCGCGTCCACGCTGGAAGTGCTCAACCTGGACTACATCACCCACGCCCGCGCCAAGGGCCTGTCCGAATTCAAGGTGCTGCGCCGCCACGCCTTCAAGAGTTCGTTCGGCCCCACCTGGACGCTGCTGGGCCTGATCCTGGGCAACCTGCTGGCCGGCGTGGCCGTGATCGAAACGGTGTTCACCATTCCCGGCCTGGGCCGCCTGCTGGTCGACGCCATCTTCGCCCGCGACTACCCGGTGATCCAGGGCTGTCTGCTGTTCATCGCCAGCGTGTACGTGCTGGTCAATCTGGCGGTGGACCTGCTCTATCCGCTGTTCGACCCGAGGGTGGCCGCGCAATGAAACGTCGTTCCCTGACCGCCGTGGTGGGCGGCACCCTGGTGGCGGTGGTGGTCGTCACCGCCCTGGTGGCGCTGTTCTGGACGCCCTACGACCCGCTCAAGCTCAACTTCAAGGCCCGCCTGGCCGCGCCCAGCCTGGCGCACCTGATGGGCACCGACGAGCTGGGCCGCGATGTCTTCAGCCGCCTGATGCAGGGCGCCACCGCCAGCCTGCGCGTCAGCGTCATGACGGTGCTGCTGGCCACCGGCGCCGGCGTGCTCATCGGCGCCACCAGCGGCTTTCTGCGCGGCTGGACCGACCGCGTGCTGATGGCCATCAACGACACCCTGCTGGCCTTTCCCGGCCTGTTGCTGGCGCTGGGCCTGCTGGCCGTGTTCGGCGCCAGCGAAATCGGCATCATCCTGGCGCTGGCCCTGGCCTACATGTCGTCGGTGGTGCGGGTGGTGCGCGGCACCGTGCTCAGCCTGCGCGAACGCGAATTCGTGCGGGCGTCGCGCATCATGGGCAATTCCGAGTTCTACACCCTGATGCGGCACCTGCTGCCCAACTGCCTGGCGCCGGTCATCGTCATGGCCACATCCATGTGCGGCTGGATCATCCTGGCCGAAAGCTCGCTCAGCTTCCTGGGCCTGGGCGTGGCGCCGCCTGCGCCCACCTGGGGCAACATGCTGGCCGGCAGCCGCAGCTACATCGGCCAGGCCGCCTGGCTGGCGATCTTTCCCGGCCTGGCGATCTCGCTGTCGCTGCTGGGCATCAACCTCTTGGGCGACGCGCTGCGCGACCGGCTCGATCCCCGCATGCGGAGGCGCGCATGACATCCCCCGTGCTGCTCGACATCGACCGCCTGACGCTGGCCGCCGGCCCCCATCACAACGTAGTGGCCGACGCCAGCCTGCACGTGGCGCGCGGCGAGATCGTCGGCGTGGTGGGCGAATCCGGCTCGGGCAAGACCCTGCTGGGCCGCGCCATCATGCGCCTGACGCCCGACGCCATCGTGCGCACCGGCGGCGACATCAAGCTGGACGGCACGTCTGTCTATGGCCTGCGCCCGGCGCAGTTGCGCGCCCTGCGCGGCCCCAAGGTGGCCATGGTCTTCCAGGAACCCATGACCTCGCTCACGCCGTCGCTGACCGTGGGCGAGCAACTGGTCGAAGGCCTGCTGCAGCACGCCCCGCGCGAACGCGCCAGCCACCGCGCCCGCATCGAAGCCATGCTGCGCCGCGTCGGCCTGCGCGACATCGACCGCGTGCTGCGGGCCTATCCGCATGAATTCTCGGGCGGCATGCGCCAACGCATCATGATCGCGTCGGCCATGCTGCTGCGTCCCGCGCTGCTCATCGCCGACGAACCCACCACCGCGCTGGACGCCGTGATCCAGCGCGAAGTGATGGAAATGCTGGTCGAGCTGACCCAGGAAAACGGCACCGCCGTGCTGCTGATCAGCCATGACTTGCCGATGGTGGCGCGCTACGCCAGCCGCATGGTGGTGATGCGCCGCGGCGACATCGTCGAAACCGGCGCCACCGCGCAGCTCTTGGCCGCGCCGGCCCACGACTACACCCGCCAACTGCTGGCCACCCTGCCCCAGCGCCGCGCCCCGCGCCCGCTGGCCACCGCGGCGCCGCTGCTGTCCGCGCGCGACCTCACCGTGGAATACGGCGCCCGCAGCACCTGGTTCAGCCGCCAGGCCGGCGTGCGCGTGCTGCACGGCATCAGCCTGGACATCCACCCGGGCGAGGTCGTGGCCGTGGTGGGCGAATCCGGCTCGGGCAAGACCACGCTGGGCTCGGTACTGACCGGCCTGGTGGCGCCCACCGGCGGCACGCTGCGCTACAAGGGCCAGCCGCTGGCCGCGCGCGGCGCGGGCTTTGACGACTACCGCTACCACTGCCAGATGGTGTTCCAGGACCCGTATTCGTCGCTCGACCCGCGCATGACGGTGTCGGCCCTGGTGGCCGAGGCGCTGCGGCTGGCGCCGGGCCTGAATGCCACGGACAAGGCCGACCGCGTGGCCGAGACCCTGCAGGACGTCGGCCTGGGCGGCGACTTCGGCGAACGCTACCCGCACGAGCTGTCCGGGGGCCAGCGCCAGCGCGTGGCAATCGCCCGCGCGCTGGTGCGCCGCCCGGCGCTGCTGATCGCCGACGAAGCGGTATCCGCGCTGGACGTGACCGTGCGCGCCCAGGTACTGGACCTGCTGGCCGACCTGCAGCAGCGCTACGGCTTTTCGTGCCTGTTCATCAGCCACGACCTGGGCGTGGTGGAACAGATTGCCGACCGGGTCATCGTCATGCAGACCGGCCGCATCGTCGAACAAGGCACCCGCGACGCCATCTTCGACAGCCCGCGCGAACCCTACACCCGCCAGCTGCTCGGCGCCATTCCGCTGCTCGAACCCACCGCCACGGGCGGCGTGCGCCTGAAGTGGCGTCACGATCGCGGCGGTGGCCAGCCTCGCGATGACGGCCCGGGCCATCCCGCCGGGCAACTGCCGGCGGCCCCCGCTTTCAGCACCGACCGGCCCCAGGAGGCCCATCCATGACCACGCTACCCGCCCGCCGCCAGGGCCACGGCATCAAGCTCAGCTTCTACGACTTCGGCGCCACGCCGTTCTTTGCCTGCCAATACGACCAGCGCTTCAGCTACTGCCTGTACGTGCCGGCCGACTACGACGAGACCGCCGCCAAGGCCTACGACCTGGCCGTCATCGTTCACGGCACCGGCCGCACCGCCACGCAATACCGCGACCTGTTCGCCGATTTCGCCCAGCGCCACGACTGCATCGTCCTGGCGCCGCTGTTCCCGGTGGGCATCATCGAACCCGGCGACCTGGCCAACTACAAGCGCATCCAGTTCCACGACATCCGCTACGACCACGTGCTGCTGGCCATGGTGGACGAAGTCATCGCCAAGTACCGCGTGAACGGCAGCCGCTTCCTGCTGTACGGCTATTCGGGCGGCGGCCAGTTCTGCCAGCGCTTTTTCATGCTGCACCCCGAACGCCTGCAAGCCGTCTCCATCGGCGCGCCCGGCGTGGTGACGCTGCTGCATGCCGACTACGACTGGTGGGTGGGCGTGCGCGACGTGCCCGCGCGCTTCGGCAAGGCCATCGACATCGACGCCATGCGCCAGGTGGCCGTGCAGACCGTGGTCGGCACCGACGACACCCAGACCTGGGAAATCACCATCCCGCGCGACAGCAAGCTCTGGATGCCCGGCGCGGACCTGCAAGGCGACAACCGCATCGAGCGGATCGAGGCGCTGGCGCAAAGCTTCGAACGCCACGGCATCAAGGTCCGGCGCGACACCGTGCCGGGCGTGGCGCATGAGCCGTTCAAGGTCATCGAACCGGTCCAGGCGTTCTTCGAGGACTTTCTGAAGTCCCGCCGCTAAGACCCGCCGCCAAGACCCAAAAACACAAGGGGAACCCCATGACACGCAAACCCGCCCTGGCCCTGCTGCTGTGCGGCCTGCTGGCCGGCCCGGCCCACGCCACCGGCGACGTCGGTACGCTGCGCGTGGCGCTGCACGCCGACATCGCCAGCATCAACCCCGGCGTGAACCGCGACGCCAACGCCGACATGGTGCTGGCCCACGTGGTCGAAGGCCTGGTGGCCTATGGTGAAGACCTGAAGATCAAGCCCGTGCTGGCCGAAAGCTGGCAGGTCAAGGACGATGGCAAGGTCTATGAATTCACCCTGCGCCCCAAGGTGCATTTCCACAACGGTGCCGTGCTGACGGCGGCCGACGTGGCCTGGAACTTCAAGCGCTATCTGGACCCGAAGACCAACTTCCAATGCGTCAACCGCTACAACGGCAAGATCGGCCCCGCCTTGCAGCAGGTCGACGCCGTCGATGCGCAGACCGTGCGGTTCACGTTCGCCTCGCCCGCGCCCAACTTCCTGATGACGCTGGCCACCATCCAGTGCACGCCATGGATCCTGCACCCGGATTCAGTCAATGCCGACGGCAGCTTCAAGGCCCCCATCGGCACCGGCCCCTACGCCTTCGCCGGCATGATGACCGGTCGCCAGCTGGACTTGAAGCGCTTTGAGGCCTACGACGCCCTGCCCGGCGCTCGCGATGGCTACGCCGGCAACAAGACCGCCAGCATTCCCCTGCTGCGTTTCATGACGGTGCCCGACGCCAGCACCCGCAGCAACGGCCTGTTGTCCGGCGACCTGGACGTCGTGGACGGCATCGAGCCCGCCACCATGCAGACGCTGCGCGGCCAGGGCCTGACGGTACAGGTGCAGCAGACCCCCAGCTGGCTGGTCATGCAGGTGCAAAGCAATGCGCCCGCGCTGCAGGACGTGCGCATGCGCCAGGCGATTGCCCACGCGCTCAGCCTGCCCGACCTGGCCGAGGCCTCGGGCGAAGGCCTGTACAGCGCCAACCCGTCGGTGCTGGTGCCGCAAAGTCCGTACTACGACGCCCGCAGCAAGACCTGGCCGGCCTACGACCCGGCCGCCGCTCGCACGTTGATGGCGCAGGCCGGCTACCAGGGCAAGCCCATCACCTTGCTGGTCGCCAACCGCCAGGAACGCGTCCAGGCCGCCACCATCGTGCAGGCCATGCTGGCCGCATCCGGCATCAACGTCGAACTGAAGGTGCGCGACTGGGCCTCGCAGCTGGACCTGTACGGCCGTGGCCAGTATGAACTGGCCATCTTCGGCTATTCCGCCCGGCTGGACCCGTTGCTGATGTATGAATCGCTGATCGGCGACAAGAAGGTCGAACCGACCCGCCAATGGGACGACCCCAAGGCCTCGGCCCTGCTCAAGCAGGTGGCGATGGAGCCCGACCCGAACAAACGCCGCGACCTCTTCAACCAGTTGCACGAACTGATGGCGCAAGACATCCCCATCATCGGCCTGTTCAACCTGCCCGTCGTCACCGCGCTGCGGCCCTCGGTGCAGGGCTACCAGGGCTGGCCGGGCGGCACGCACCGGTTCTGGGGCGTGAGCAAGACGCAGCCGTGATGCCTGCTCGCGCCGCGGCCATAGGCTTGATTCCGACTTTGATTTCGCCTGGATTCTGGCTTTGGATTTGGCGTTGAATTCGGCCGCAACGCTGTCGCCGCCCCGCCATTGACCGGTTTCCATTCATACTGACCCGCTTTCCCGCAGCCATGCCCATTCCTGATTCCGAGTATCTCCAGGCCGACGCCACCGCCCTGGCCGCCGCCATCCGCGCCGGCCGCCTGACCCCGGCCGAAGCCGTGGCGCAGGCCTTTGCCGCCATCGACCGCGTCAACCCGCAACTGAACGCCGTCATCCTCACCATGCGCGACGAGGCCGAGGCGCAATTGCGCGAGCTGCCCGCCGACGCCCCGCTGCGCGGCGTGCCCGCGCTGCTCAAGGACGACTGCCCCACCTACGCCGGCACGCCGATGTCGTTCGGCTGCCGCGCCGCCGTGGGCTACAGCCCCTCGCAGGATCATGAGCTGGTGCGGCGCTACAAGGCCGCCGGCCTGGTCATCGTCGGCAAGACCAACCTGCCGGAATTCTCGGCCAACATCCACACCGCGCCCACCCTGCACGGCGCGACGCTCAACCCCTGGGACGCCCGCCGCAGCCCCGGCGGCTCGTCCGGCGGCGCCGCTGCCGCGGTCGCCGCGCGCATGGTGCCGCTGGCCTACGGCAACGATGGCGCCGGGTCCATCCGCATCCCGGCCGCCTGCACCGGCCTGTTCGGCCTGCGTCCGTCGCGCGGCCGCGTGCCTTGCGGCCCCGTGTCCAGCGAAAACTGGGGCGGGCTGGTCAGCCATCACGTCCTGACCCGCTCGGTGCGCGATTCCGCCCTGCTGCTCGACCTGACCGATGCGCCCGAACCGGGCGCGCTGTATGCCGCCCCGGCCAAATCGGGTGCGTATGCCGACGCCGCCGGCCGCGATCCGCGCGCGCTGCGCATTGGCCTCATCACCCAGCCGGGCCTGGACATGACGCTGGACCCCGCCGTCGCCGCTGCACTGGACGACGCCGCCACGCTATGCCGTCAGTTGGGCCACCGAGTCGAACCCGCCGCCTTCGACTTCGACCAGGCCGCGCTGGCCGACGCCTACCTGCGCATCGTGGCCGCCTACACCGCGCTGGAAGTCGACGCCATCGCCGCCGACACCGGCCGCCCGGCCGATGCCAGCGGCTTCGAGCCCGCCAACCTGGGCCTGGCCGAATACGGCCGCAGCCTGTCCGCGCCCGCCCTGCTGGCCGCCCGCAACACCGCCAACGGCATCGCCCGCAGCCTGGGCCGGCTGATGGCCGACTACGACGTGCTGCTCACGCCGGTCCTGCCCACCTTGCCGCCGCCCGTGACCGCACTGGACGTGCGCGGCGCGGACTGGCGCGGCTTTGCCGACGAATTCATGCGTGGCACCGTCTTCACCCGCCCCGCCAACGCGGCCGGCGTGCCCGCCATGAGCGTGCCCCTGTGCCGCGACGCCAGCGGCCTGCCCATCGGCATCCAGTTCATGGCGCCGTATGGCGACGACACCACGCTGATCGAACTGGCCGGGCAACTGGAACGCGCCCGACCCTGGGCCGGCCGGCTGCCGCCGGTGCATGCGTGACAACCTTCTACCTGGATCCCGGCATGACCGGGTTCGCACCCAGGCCCGCAGCCCCCATGCCACACACAATGTTCACGCACGCTTAACAATTCCGTCATTGCGCGTTTCTAAGCTTCCCCCTTTTTCACTTGGGCGGCACAGATGGCGCACGACAAGCAAGACTCGCAGCATTCCTTGACCACGCAGCACGGCGATCATGACATTGCCGAGACCAGCCGCATCCTGCCGGCGGCGACGGACCCGCGCCGCCGCAGCCTGCTCAAGGCCGGCCTGGGCGCCACGCTCATGCCGGTCGGCGGCTCGCTGCTGCTGTCGGCCTGCGGCAGCGACAACGACGACGAAGACACCCCCGCGCCCGGTGCCCCCGCACCGGCGCCCCAGCCGCAACCGCAGCCCCAGAACATCTCCAGCTTCGCCGTCGCCGTGCTGCCCGACACGCAGTTCTATTCGCGCTACGCCACCGACGCCGAAAACCAGCAGTTCATGCGCAAGTACGGCAGCGAGCCCTACAAGGCGCAGACCCAATGGGTGGCCAACAACGCCAAGGCGCTCGGCATTCCCTTCCTGATCCACCTGGGCGACGTGGTCGATCAGCAAAGCAAGCCCGACCAGTGGAAAGTGGCCGATGCGGCCATGAAGATCCTGGAAGACGCCAAGGTGCCGTATTCCATCCTGGCCGGCAACCACGACGTGATCCTGGACCGCGACTACGTCGACGAAAGCAGCCAGACCAGCGCCACCGACGCCCAGCGCACCCTGGCCAACGAGCCCTATCTGCAGACCTTCGGCACTGACCGCGCCAGGAAGCAGGCCACCTTCGGCGGGCGCGACCCCAGCGGCTTTCACGAATGGCACGTCTTCGAAGCCGAGGGCCAGAAATTCATGGTGCTGTCCCTGTCGTGGCGCATCTCCAATGCCGCCCGGGACTGGGCCAACCAGGTCATCCGCGCCAACCCGACGCTGCCGGTCATCCTGGTCAACCACCAGCTGCTGAACATCGACAAAGACGGCACCAGCCCCCTGGAAGTGCCCTACGGCCTGATGCTGTGGGACAAGCTCATCCGCGACAACGACCAGATCTTCATGACGCTGAACGGCCATTATCACGGCGCGGCGCTGCTGACCAAGACCAACGCCTTCGGCAATCCCGTCCATGAAATGGTCGTCGACTACCAGATGGCCTACCAGGGCGGCAACGGCCTGATGCGCCTGTACGAATTCGACCTGACCAACAACGAAATCCGCGTGCTGTCGTTCTCGCCCTGGGTGCAGCAGAAACCCAAGAACACCCTCAACGCCTTCGACCAGGCGGTGCTGACCGGCGCCAACGAGGCATTCACCATCAAGATGGATTTCGCCAAGCGCTTTGCCGGCTTCAACAAGGACTTCAAGGCCGGCACGCCCAGCCACACCGCCCTGATCGACCAGGCCCGCGCGCTGATCCTGGCCAACTACACCGAGCCGCCCGCCACCCTGCAAAAGCCCGCCGCCGACAGCGACGACTACCCGCAGGTGCCCGGCACGCTGGCCCACTGGCGCTTCTTCGGCGGCACCGACGGCCAGCCCGTGCCCGTGGGCACCGTCGTCGCCGACCGCACCGGCCTGAACCCCGTGCGCCGCGCCGCCCTGAACATCGACGGCGTGGCCGGCGCTCAGCTGGGCGACCTGGTCTGGTCCAACGACCACCACTACCCGTCCGCCGCCCCGGGCTCGGTGCGCTTCTTGAACACCGACAAGAACACCGCCCGCATGAGCTACTTCACCACCGATACGGCCGCGGCCATCAATGCCGAAACCGTGCCCAACGGCTACACCGTCGAAGCCTTCATCAAGATCGACCGCGACTGGACCTCGGGCAAGAACGCGTGGATGAACATCATGACCCGCGACGGCAAGCGCGGCGACCTGCCCGGCTACAGCGGCGGCGACGGCGAATCCCCGCCGCTGCTGTTCGCCGTGTCCAGCCTGCGCGAAATCCAGTGGGAAGTCGTGCCCGACCGCACCGGCACCCGCGACGCCAAGACCAACTGGTCCGGTGAAATCATCGCCGACAAGTGGCTGCACATTGCCGTCGTCAACGACAACACCACCCACGAAACCATCCTGTACGTCGAAGGCGCCCCGGTGCTGCGCAACGCGTCCGACGCCCCGGGCCTGGCGACCCTGGCGGCCAACATGCCGTGGGTGGTGGGCGCGGGCTCGTGGGACGGCAGCCGCGCGGACGGCTTCTTTGGCAGCATCGGCGAGGTCCGGATCGTGAACCAGGCGTTGCAGCCGTCGCAGTGGTTGACGGCGCGACGCAGCTAAAACGAGCGCGCCGGCCTTGCAGGCACAAGGCCGGCGCTGATTTTCAGAATCTTCCAATTCTCGGCGGCAAGGCAGGGGCAGAAAATGCCGCATGCCTTCTTGCCCGCCCATCCGCCAATCCCCCATTCCAGAACACGCTGCAGCCGCTGCCGCTCAGGCCGCGGCTGCCTTGCGCCTGCACTGCCCCCCTCAACTCTGACCGCGATCCATCTTGCTCTGAACTGTAAACAGCCCAACCTCTATGAACCAGCCCAAATATTTAGACGATCAGATCGACTTTCTTGTGTCGGAAGGCAACGACCGATTGGACGAAGAAGATATTGAAGGGGCCATCGCCAAATGGACGCAGGCGCTGACGCTGCTGCCCGAACCCAAAGCCGATTGGGAAGCCTTCATCTGGCTGTCTACGTCCCTGGGCGATGCGCACTATCGGCGCAAGCGATACGGCCTGGCGCGACACCATTTCCTGGATGCGCTCAACGCGCCCGGCGGGATCGACAACCCCTTTATCCACTACCGTCTCGGGCAGTGCCAGCTGAAACTGGGCGAAAGGGCCAAAGCGATGGAAGAACTGCTGAAAGCGTACATGCTCGATGGCGAAGACATCTTCACGATGGAAGATGACGGCATGACGTGGTTGCAGCGCTTGCGGGACGGCAGGCTGGTTGACTGAACGGGGCAGGTTTGGTTGCGCGCGTCTTGCGGGCTGCGCCAGCCAAGTGTCGACCTCTCCCTCCCAGTCTCACGCCCCGGCGCTATCCACGATCGCGTTCCGAAACTCCGTCATCAACGGCGACCACGTCGTCGCATGGCGGGTAATCAGCGCAATACGCCGTTGCAGCGGCTTGCCCAGCGCCACCGGCAGCACCACGATGCCGCGCTGATCCGCCAGCGCACTCTGCGGCACGATGGCCAGCAAGCTTGACTGCGCCAGCAGCGCCAACGTGCCCTTGGAAAAATGCTCGACCTCCAGCGCGGCTGCCGGCAAGGGCACGCCGGCCTCGGCATAGTGCGCGTCCAGCGCCTGGCGGGCGATGGCGGTGGGTTTGGGCAGGATCCAGCGCTGCCCTTGCAAGTCGTGCAGCGCCAATTTGCGGCGTGCGGCCAGCGGGTGCTTGCGGCTGGCGACCACGCACAGCCGGTCGTCCAGAATGGGCTCCTGATGCAGCGTCGCGGGTACGTCCGCATAAATCGGCGTGACCGCCAGGTCCAGCTTGCCGCTGGCGACCTGCTCGTTCAGGTCGTCTGACAGGCCTTGCGTCAACTGGATGCGCAGGGCCGGCCGGCGCGGCAGCAGCCGTGCCAGCGCGGGCATCACGATGCTGTCCACGGTGGCCCCCGTTGCTCCCACGCGCAGCAAGCCCGCTTCCCCGACGCGCAGTTCCATCGCATGCCTGACCGCGTCCTGGTACTGCACCCAGAGCTTTTTCGCATGTTCCAGAAACACCAGCCCCGCCGACGTCAGGCGCAGGCCGCGTCCGCTGCGGTCCAGCAGCGCCAGCCCCGTGTCCGCTTCCAGCCGCTGCAAGGACTTCGACAGCGCCGGCTGGCTGACATCGCAGGCCGCCGCGGCGCGAGCCAGGTTGCCGTGCTCGACGGCGGCCAGGAAGTACTCGATGTCGCGCAGGGAAAGATTCATGAATATTTTTCATATCAAGACATAGCTTCAGGAATATTACGCCGCCCACACGCTCCTAGAATCCCCGGCATAACCCTGAAAGACCGACAATGAGGCGCGACGCATGAATAGCAAGCCCAATATCGTTTTGATCGTGGCCGACAACCTGGGATGGGGAGAACTGGGCTGTTACGGCGGCGGCGCGTTGCGCGGTGCGCCCACCCCCAACATCGACCGCCTGGCCGCCGAAGGGCTGCTGCTGCAGAACTTCAATGTGGAAAGCGACTGCGTGCCCACGCGTTCGGCGCTGATGAGCGGCCGCCACCCGATCCGCACCGGCTGTCTGCAATCCGTGCCACCGGGCCTGCCCCAGGGGCTGACACGCGACGAGATCACGCTGGCGCAGCAGTTGTCGGGCCAGGACTACGCCACGGCGCACTATGGCAAATGGCATCTGGGCGATATCCCCGGCCGCTATCCGTCCGACCGCGGATTTGACGAGTGGTATGGCATTCCGCGCACCACCGACGAAAGCCAGTTCACCTCGTCGATCGGCTTTGACCCCACGGTGGCCGACATTCCCCACATCATGCAGGGCCAGGCGGGCGCGCCATCGGAAAACGTCAAGGTCTACGACCTGGATAGCCGCCGCGGCATCGACGCCGAACTGGTGGACCGGTCCATCCAGTTCATGAACCGGCACGCGCAGGCCAAACGGCCGTTTTTCCTGTACCTGCCCCTGGTGCACCTGCACTTTCCCACGCTGCCGCACCCCGACTTCGCCGGGCGCACCGGCGCCGGCGACTTTGCCGATTCGATGGTGGAAATGGACCACCGCGTGGGGCAGATCGTGCAAGCGGTGGACGACCTGAACCTGCGCGAAAACACCGTCTTCATCTTCTGCAGCGACAACGGCCCGGAATTCCGCAAGCCCTATCGCGGCACGGCCGGGCCCTGGACGGGCACGTACCACACCGCCATGGAAGGCAGCCTGCGCGTGCCGTTCATCCTGCGCTGGCCCGGCAAGGTGCAGCCGGGGCGGGTGTCCAACGAGATCGTCCACGTGACCGATCTGTACACCACGCTGTCGCACATCGGCGGCGCGACGGTTCCGCAGGATCGGCCGATCGACGGGATCGACCAGACGGATTTCTTCACGGGTGCCAGCCCGGCTTCGCTGCGCGAGGGCTTTCTGTTCTATATCAAGAACGAGCTGCGCGCGGTCAAATGGCGCGACTGGAAGCTGCATTTCTACTGGGAGCCCGAGGTCAACGAGGGCAAGGGCAAGCTGGAATCCCCGTATCTGTTCAACCTGAAGCAGGATCCCAAGGAAGAAAGCGACATCCTCGTCTACAACACCTGGGTGCTCGGGCCCGTCCTGAAAATGGTGCAGGCGTTCAACCAGTCATGCGTGGCGCATCCGAATACGCCGCCCGGCAGGCCGGATGCCCGCTGACGCTGCTCCCGTACGACAGACCACATAAAAACAAGGGGAAGAACATGAGAGTCACGATCCGATGCGGTGCGCTGCTGCTCAGCGCCGCCCTGCCCTTCGCTGCCGGCGCGGCGGACGCCAAGCAGGATTGGCCCGCCAGGCAGATCACCTGGGTGATCGGTTTCGTGCCGGGCGGCACCGCGGACGTGTTGACCCGCATCGCGGCGCAGGAACTGGCCCGGCGAACCGGCCTGAACGTCGTCGTGGAAAACCGTCCCGGCGCGTCGGGCGCCATCGCCCTGCAACTGGTAGCGCGCAGCAAGGCCGGCGACGGCTACCTGCTGACCGTGCCGGGCCCCTTGGTCTACCCGACGCCCCAGCCCCGAATCGGCCGCGAGCTGGCCCCGGTCATGCTGATGGCCCAAGGGCCCATGGTTATCGTCGGCCCCGCCGCGACGGCGCGGCCGACCCTGCAAAGCGTGCTGGCCGACGCCCGGCAACGGCCCGAGGCCTGGAGCTACGGCAGTTCCGGCAACGGCACGTCGCAGAACCTGGCCGGAGAACTGCTGAACCAGTACGCCGGCACCCGCATCGTGCACGTGCCCTACAAGGGCGGCGGCCAGGCGGTGGCAGACGTGACGGGCGGGCAGATCCCGCTGGCGATCCTGGGCTCGGCCCCGGTGATGCCGCAGGTCAAGGCGGGCGTGCTGAAGGCCTATGCGGTGACGACGCCCTATCGCCTGGACAGCTTGCCGGACGTGCCGACGGTGGCGGAATCCGGCTTCAAGGGCTTTGCGGCCAGCCAGTGGTTTTCGGTCGCGGCCAGCAAGGCGATCGGGGCCGAATCGCTGGACCAGATCAACGCGGCGCTGCGCGCGGCCGTGGCGACACCCGCGTTCAAGGCGGCCCTGGACAACGCCGGGATGGTGGCCGGCGGCGGCTCGCGCGACGACCTGCTGACGTTCATCGAGGCCGACGATGCCAAATGGAAGGCATTGATCGATAGCGGGGCCGTGAAGCTGGCGAATTAAGGCCCGGGCCACTGGAACCGGTTATTTGAAAATGCCGCACAAATAAAGAACAAAAGCATCGTTTGGCGTTGCCCGCGCCTCCCGTAAGGTGTGCCGACAGCCAGGGGATTTCCTCTGGCGCCCTGCACCCACCCTACGGAGCGCGCCAGCATGAACCAGCCTTTGAAGCCCAGCCAAGCGTCACGGTCCGCCGCCGTCAAGGCGACCCTGGATTACCCGGTGATCGACACCGACGTGCACGTCAACGACTATGCGCCGGTGCTGGAAGACTATGTACAGCACTACGGCGGCGGCAAGCTGGTCGACGCGCTGCGCAAGGCGCTGGGTTCGCGCTTTGCCACCAAGAGCGGCGGCAAGGACTGGTACCAGCAGACCCCGGCCGAACGCCAGCACAACCGCACGCTGCGTTCGCCCTGGTGGGCACGGGTCACGCGCAACACGCTGGACCTGGCCACCTACACGCTGCCCGAGCTGCTGAACGAACGGCTGGCCGAGCAAGGCGCCGACTATTCGGTGCTGTTTCCCAATGACGTGCTGGCGCCGCTCGCCGCAGGCAACGAGTTCCGCCAGCCGCTGCACCGCGCCATCAACCATTTCCACGCCGACCAGTACCGCAAGTACAGCGACCGCCTGACGCCGGTGGCGGGCATCCCCCTGAACACCCCGCAGGAAGGCATCGAAGAACTGGAATTCGCGGTCAAGACGCTGGGGCTGAAGGTCATCAACATTGCCGGCGGCGTGAAGCGCCCGATCAAGGCGGTGGCCGACAAGTACCCGACCGCCGACCACCCTGACGTCGCCAAACACGCCAGCTACATCGACTTCTACGGCATCGACAGCGAATACGACTATGACCCGTTCTGGGCCAAGGTGGTCGAGCTGGGTGTGCCCGTCACGACGCACTACGGCAGCCAGGGCTGGACCGGGCGCCATTCGATCAGCAACTACATGTTCAACCACATCGGCCACTTTGCCGATGGCTCGCAGGCCTTTGCCAAGGCGCTGTTCTTTGGCGGGGTGACGCGGCGTTTTCCGAACCTGCGGGTGGCGCTGCTGGAAGGCGGCGCGGACTGGGGCTCGCACGTCTACACCCACCTGGTGGACCGCTGGGAAAAGCGCAACCGCCACGCGGTGCAGAACTACAACCCGGCCAACGCCGACGTGGCGCTGCTGCACGAGCTGTTCCAGCGCTACGGCGCCGATTTCATCAAGGGGCGCGACATCGACCCGCAGCAATTGCTGCGCGACAGCCTGGGCATTTCCGCCCTGCCCCACAGCCGCGACCCGCACCCCGACGAACTGGACGACTTTGCCGCCGCCGGCATCGAGTCGGCCGAAGACATCCGCACCCGCTGGGTCGACAGCTTCTATTTCGGCTCGGAAGCCGATGACCGCACGGTGGCCGCCGCCTTCAACGACAAGGTCAACCCGCTGGGCGTGAAGATCAGCGCCATCTGGTCGTCCGACATCGGCCACTGGGACGTGCCCGACCTGACCGAACCCCTGGCCGAAAGCTGGGACCTGGTCGAGCAAGGCGTCATCAGCGCGCAGGACTTCAAGGCGCTGGTGTTCGGCAACCCCTACCGCTTCTACACCCAGGCCAACCCCGAATTCTTCCGCGGCACCGCCATCGAACGCAAGCTGGCCAGCCCCGTCGCCCGCGCCGCCTGACCCATCTTCCCGACAAGAGCCTCTACCCATGAAGTCATTGATTCGCTTGAAATTGTTCCGCCTGGTTCAGGGTCTGACCCAGGATCTGCCCCGGGCCCTGCCCCCGAGCCTGGCGGCGCTGGGCCTGGCTGTCAGCGCCTTGTTCGGCGGCAGCGCGCACGCCGCCGATGTCATCCGCGTGGGCGTGGCCACCGCGGGCGGCGGCGATCCTATCACCTGGGGCGGTTCGCCCGGCGGCGTGGTGCGCGTGAACCAATGGCTGGAACAGGCCTTTGCCGCCGACGGCGTCAAGGTCGAATGGCTGTTCTTCAAGGGCGCCGGCCCCGCCGTCAACGAAGCCTTGTCCAACAAGCAGATCGACTTTGCCTACCAGGGCGACCTGCCCCAGGTGGTGGGCCGCGCCAATGGCCTGAAGACCAAGCTGCTGCTGGTCAGCGGCGCGCGCAACAACCTGTACCTGGTGGCGCCGCCCAACTCGCCGCTCAAGTCCATCGAAGACCTGAAGGACCGTAAGGTCTCGATCTTTCGCGGCACCAACGGCCACCTGGTGGCGATCAACGTGCTGGCGGCCCACGGCCTGGCCGAACGCGACATCAAAGGCGTGAACCTGGACGCCGGCAGCGCCCAGGCCGCACTGGTGTCCAACGGCGTGGACGCGGCCTTTGGCGGCTACGAATGGTTCAAGGTGCGCGACCAGGGGCTGGCCAAGGTCATCTACAGCACCCAGGGGCAGGACCCGGCCTATACCCGCCAGGCGTCGTTGCTGGTGCGCGAGGACTTCGAACGCGAGAACCCGGCGCAGGTGCAGAAGCTGGTCGACGTGTTCGTGCGCGCGGCCCGGTGGTCGTCGGATGAAAAGAACCGCGACGCGCTCTTCAAGATCTGGGAAAAGAGCGGCGTGCCCTATGCGTCCTGGGCGGCCGAGTTCGACAAGCAGGACCTGGCGTCCCGGAATTCGCCGTTGATCGATGACTTCATCATCGCGCGCTACAAGGCGGTGGTGGCGGATGCGGTGAAGCTCAAGCTGATCCGCCGCGAGGTCTCGCTGGATGGCTGGTTCGATCCGCGATACTTGCAGAACGCGTTGAAGGCGCAGGGGCTGGAGAAGTACTGGACGGCGTTCGATGCCAGCGGCAAGCCTGCGGCGGGCAATGCGGCCGCGGCAACGCCCGGCGACGCCAAACCCGTTGCCGCCGCCACGGTCGCAGGCGCCGGCCAGGCCGCCGCACGCTGAACCAGGCCGCCGCCATGTCCTCCTCCACCCTCTCCGGCGCCACGCCGCCGGGCGCCGTCACCTGGCCGGCCTGGGCTCGCCAGGCCGCCTGGACCGCCGCGCCCTGGCTGCTGCCCCTGACCCTGATCGTGTTGTGGCAGACCGGCGCCAGCCAGGGCTGGATCTCGCCGCAGGTGCTGCCCCCGCCCGCCTACGTCTGGGACACCCTGCGCGACCTGGCCACCAGCGGCGACCTGTGGCTGAACACCCGGGCCAGCCTGCAACGCGTGCTGGTGGGCTTTGCCCTGGGCAGCCTGCTTGGCTTGCTGCTGGGCACGGCCATGGGCCTGTCGCGCCGGCTGGAAGCCTACGTGCTGCCCACCTTCAATGCGCTGGTGCAGATTCCCGTGCTGGCCTGGCTGCCCTTCGTGCTGCTGATCGTCGGCATCGGCGAACCCCTGAAATACATCCTGATCGCCAAGGCCGCGCTGGTACCCGTCACGCTGAACACGTTGCAAGGCTTTCGCCAGGCCAGCCCGGCGCTGCGCGAAGTGGGCAGCGTCTACGGCTACAGCCGCCGCCAGGAAGTGCTGGAAATCGTGCTGCCGCTGGCCCTGCCGACCCTGTTCACCGGCCTGCGCCTGGGCTTCACCAAGGCCTGGCTCTCGTTGGTGGTGGTGGAACTGGTGGCGTCCAGCGAAGGCCTGGGCTATCTGATCGTCTACGGCCGCCAGCTGTTCCAGCTGGACCTGGTGATGGCCGCGGTGATCGTGGTCGGCGCCATCGGCTACGCCATCGACCGCCTCCTGGACTGGGCCGAGACGCGCCTGATCCACGGCCGCCGCGCGGCGCGCCTTGTCCCCACGGAGGCCCGTCCATGAGCGCATCCCTGTCCCCCGCGCGGTCCCGCGACGCCGCCGAACTGGCCGCGTCCCAACCCCTGGCCGTGCGCGGCGCCGGCCGCTGGCGCGGGCTGGTGCTGCCGGTGGCCGCCATCGTGCTGTGGTGGCTGGCGGCGCGCGCCGACCTGGTCAATTCCGCGCTGCTCGTGTCGCCCGAGAAAGTGCTGGCCACCGCCGTCGACCAGATCCTGGGCGGCAAGTTGTGGCGGGCGCTGGGCGCCAGCCTGGGCCGCGAACTCACCGGCTTTGCCATCGGCACCGTCTCCGGCCTGGTGCTGGGCGTGCTGTTGGGGCTGTCCCCGGCGTTCAACCGGCTGGTCGGCCCCAGCTTCAACACCTTCAAGCAGATCTCGCTGTTTGCCTGGATCCCGCTGATCTCGGTGTGGTTCGGCCTGGGCGACACCGCCAAGGTGGTGTTCCTGTCGCTGGCCGCCCTGGTGCCCGTGGTGGTCAACACGTGCGACGGCGTGCGCAACGCGCCGGCCAAGCTGCTGGAAGTGGCGCGCGTCTACCAGTACAGCCGCTGGCAGACCTTCACCCAGGTCGTGCTGCCGGCGGCCGCGCCCGCCATCTTCACCGGCGTCTACCTGGCGCTGATCTATTCCTGGCTGGCCACCATCGGCGCCGAATACCTGCTGGTGGCGGGCGTGGGCATCGGCAACCTGCTGATCGAAGGCAGCGAACACTTCCAGATGGACCTGGTGATCTTCGGCATGTTCGTCGTCGGCCTGGTGGGCTGGCTGATGAACGCCCTGGCCCGCCTGGCCGAACGCCGGCTTGCGCGCTTGCGCGGCCAGGACCAATAACCCGCGGGAAACCTCAAGCATGGCTCAAGACAATTCGCTGGACCTGGAACTGCAATCCGTCGGCAAGCGCTACCCCAGCGCCCAGGCCGAAGGCGGCGTGCTGCAAGTGCTGACAGGCGTGGACCTGGCCATCCCGGCCGGGCAATTCGTATCCATCGTCGGCGCCAGCGGCTGCGGCAAATCCACCCTGCTGCGCCTGATCCTGGGGCTGGACGACAGCTATGAAGGCGCCATCACCCTGGGCGGTCAGCCGGTACGCGGCACCAGCCCCGAACGCGGCATCGTGTTCCAGGACCACCGCCTGTTCCCGTGGTTGAACGTGGCGCAGAACATCGGCGTGGGCCTGCGCAACGCCAACCTGCCGGCTTCGGAAAAGCGCGACCGGGTGGCCGAGCACATCGCCCTGGTGGGGCTGGAAGGCTTCGAACAATCGTATCCGCACCAGATCTCGGGCGGCATGGCGCAGCGCGTGGCGATCGCCCGCGGCCTGGTCAACCGGCCGCGCGTGCTGCTGCTGGACGAACCGTTCGGCGCGCTGGACGCCCTGACCCGCGCCCGCCTGCAGACCGAACTGCAACGCATCTGGCAGAAAGAACGCATCACCATGATCCTGGTGACCCACGACGTGGAAGAAGCCGTCTACCTGGGCGACCGGGTGGTGATCATGCAACCGCGCCCGGGCCGCATCCGCCGCATCGTCGACGTGCCGCTGGCGCATGCCCGCAACCGTAGCGACCCGCGCTTCATCCGGCTGCGCGACGACGTGCTGTCCGACTTCCTGGAACCCGATGGCGCACCCGCCGACGACAGCCCGCCGCTGGGCGTGGACGCCAATGCCGGGGTGCCGGCGCTGCCGTCCCTGGCGTCGCTGCGCATGGCCTGGTAGCGCAGGCAGCACGCAAGACGCCTGTCAATGGCGTACCGACTGCCAGCCCTTGCCGGCGTTGCCATCGCGATATCGACCGCGCGATCCCTGGACACGGCGTCCACGGATCGCCATGCCGCTTTCATTCCCTTCCGCATTCCCATTTTTGGAGTTCGCCCCATGTCCCGCTCTCCTCGCCAGATCAAGCTAGGCGCCTTCCTGATGCAGACCGGCCACCACATCGCCGCCTGGCGCCACCCCGACGCCCAGGCCGATGCGCCCATCAACTTTCGCCATTACGCCGACCTGGCCCGCCGCGCCGAGGCCGCCAAGTTCGACGCCGTATTCCTGGCGGACTCGGTGGGCGTGCGCAATACCGACCTGCCGTCGCTGTCGCGCACCGCCCGCAGCGACCACTTCGAGCCGCTGACGCTGCTGTCGGCCCTGGCCGCCGTCACCGAGAGAATCGGCCTGATTGCCACCGTGTCCACCACCTACAACGAGCCTTACCACGTGGCGCGCAAGTTCGCCTCGCTGGACCACATCAGCGGTGGCCGCTCGGGCTGGAACCTGGTCACCTCCAGCGGCCAGGGCGAAGCGCAGAACTTCAACCTGGCCGAACACGTGGAACACGCGCGCCGCTACGCCCGCGCCGCCGAGTTCCACGACGTGGTGCTGGGCCTGTGGGACAGCTGGGAAGACGACGCCTTTCTGCGCGACAAGGCCAGCGGCCGGTATTTCGACCCCGCCAAGCTGCATCCGCTGAACCACCGCGGCGAGCATTTCTCGGTGCGCGGGCCGCTGAACGTCTCGCGCTCGCCGCAGGGGCGCCCGGTGGTGGTGCAGGCCGGCGCATCCCCCGCCGGCCGCGACCTGGCCGCCCGCACCGCCGAAGTGATCTTCGTGGCCCACCAGACCTTCGACGAGGCCCAGGCCTTCTACCGCGACATCAAGGGCCGCGCCGCCGCCTACGGCCGCGACCCCGATGACATCAAGATCATGCCGGGCATCTTCCCGGTCATCGGCCGTACCCAGGCCGAAGCCGAAGAGAAATTCGCCTGCCTGCAAGACCTGATTCACCCCGTGGTAGGCGTGCAACTGCTGTCCAACATGATTGGCGGCTTCGACCTGTCGCGCTACCCGGTGGACGGCCCGCTGCCCGAGATCCCCGAAACCAACGGCGGCAAGAGCCGCCAGCAACTGCTCGTCGACCTGGCCCGCCGCGACGGCCTGACGATCCGCCAGTTGTACCTGCGCATTGCCGGCGCGCGCGGCCACCAGCAGGTCGTGGGCACGCCCACCAGCGTGGCCGACCAGTTGCAGCAGTGGTTCGAAGAGGAAGGCGCCGACGGCTTCAACATCATGTCGCCCTGGCTGCCGGGCGGGCTGGATGATTTCATCGAGCTGGCCCTGCCCGAGTTGCGGCGGCGCGGGCTGTTTCGGACGGAATACGAAGGCAGCACGTTGCGCCAGCACCTGGGACTGGCGCGGCCGGCCCATCGGGCGACATCCGGGCCGCCCGCGAGCGCGGCCGGCCAGACGCCTGCCCCCCAAGCCGCGCTAGCGTGATTCGTCCTACATTTGCCTCGCCCCCGGCCAGCGCCGGAATTTTAAGAATTATCTAATTTTCGACGGTCTTGCCGAAGCTGACGATGGAACACCTTCCAACCTAACCGCCCGGGCCGGATACGCCCCACCCGCTTGTTGCGCCAGCCGCTGGTTCCGGCAAACGTCAAGCAGGGTGGGGGACGCTTCCTGGTCTTGGGCCAAGGACGTTTCCATGCGCTTCGCGTTGCCTCCCGTCGCTGCCAAATGGCTCGCCGTTTCCTTGCCCGCCCTGTCCTCCCCCGTCTGGGCCGCGGACGTCATCGCCCCTGACAACACCGTGCACGGCCAAATCGTCATCAATGACCCCGCGGGTCAAGGCCGTTTCCACATGGGCGCCTCAAGCGAAGTCCGCTACGACGGCCCCGGCGCCGCCATCGAGGTCTCTGGCGCCGGCAATCGCTTTGAATCGGTCCCCAGCTTCACGGTTCAAGCCACCAGCCCCACCGACTACACGCAGGGCATCCGCGCTACCGCGGGCGGCGTCGCATCGTTCTCCCAAGGGGTATTCAATACGCAGGGGCATGCGCTGGAGGCCGGCGGAGCGAACAGCCTGATTGAATCGACCGGAGCCAACAGCCAGTTCACGACCTGGGGCGATGGCGCCTACGAGGCCCATGCCGCCTATGCCCACGATGGCGGCCGGATCACCGCCGTCAACAGCACGATCGTTGCCAATGGGGTCGGGAGCATCGCCGTCCGGGCCTCGGACGCGAACTCCTCCATTGTCCTGCACGACACCAGCGTCCTGTCCCTGCATGGCGAGGCGATAAGTGTCGCTACGCAAGCCAGCGTCACCATGGTGAACGGCGCCCTTCGCACGACGGGCCGCGGCGGCTCCGCCGTCAGGGCCTACGACCCGGGCACCACATTCTCTGCCACCAACACAACCATCGATACCGCGGGTGTCTACGCCTACGGCGTGCTGGTCTCCAATGGCGCCAGCGTCACCCTGGATCGCGTCCGACTCGATACCACGGGTGCACGATCCTCCAGCATCTGGAGCTACCACCTCGATCCCACGCAACACACCACCGTCACGATCAGCAACGGCAGCCGGATCAATACCCAGGACGGCTACGGCTTCAACGCCAGCGGCGGCAGCCATACCTTCCTGGTGTCGGACTCCACCCTCACCTCCCGCATTGAAGGCGATCTCGCCATCGGTGAATTGCTGCACACGGATTTCGTGACCAGCACCGTGGGCGGCGTCAGCACCATTACCAACAGCCAGCAGATCACGCTGGACGCGACCCGCTCGGTGCTGACCGGCGATGTCGTCGCCGCCGACGGCACCGTCGACGTCTCGCTCAAGCAAGGCACCGTGCTGACGGGCGCCCTGAAGCAACGCGCCACGGGCCACATCAATGCCCTGACCCTGGACGCCGACAGCACCTGGAACGTGCGCGGGGATTCGTCCCTGGGCACGCTCGTCAACGCCGGCACCGTCGCCTTCGTGCCCCCGGCAAGCAGCACCGACTTCAAGACCCTGACCGTCCAGAACTACCAGGGCGGCGGCACCCTGGTGCTCAACACCCGCCTGGGCGATGACACCTCGGCCACCGACAAGCTGGTCATCGATGGCGGTTCGGCCACGGGCAACACGGCCCTGCGCGTCATCAACGCCGACGGCGCGGGCGGGCAAACCGTCACCGGCATTCGCCTGGTCGAAACACTCAACGGCGGCACCACGGCCGCGGACGCCTTCCACCTGGATGCGGCCTCGTCCGGCTTTCGCGCCAGCGCCGGCACGCTGGCGGTCAACGGCTATGAATACAGCCTGGTGCGCGGCGGCCATGGTGGCGTCGCGACCGATTGGTACCTCACGTCGTCCACGGCATTGGCCCCTGACCTGACAGACGCCCCGGCCACGGCCGGGCAAGCGCTGTGGCCGCAGCGGCCCGCCGCGCGCAACGTCTCGCCTGAAAGCGGCGCCTATCTCGGCAATCGCCTGGCCAGCGCACGGTTCTTCTCCCACAGCCTGCGCGATCGCGTGGCCGCGCCGGGTTATGGCGGGGCTGCCGCCTATGCAGCGACCGGCACCGGCGGCGACGGTGGCGACGCCTCCGCAGACACCCGCGCCCTCGACAACGCCGGGCGCGGTCTGTGGACCCGTGTCGAAGGGCGACAAGACAGCGGGCTGCGCATGGCCCAAGGCCGCGTCAACATGGACACCGACAGCACCATCCTGCAAATGGGCGGCGACCTGATCAAGGCTCCGCTTTCCCAGGGCGGCGCAGTCTATGCCGGCCTGATGGGTGGTTACGGTGACGCCCGCACCACGTCCAACTCGACCTTGCGGCGGCCCGATGGCGCCACGGCGCAGGTGCGCGCCCGCGGCAAGGTGTCCGGCTATTCGGTCGGCCTGTATGGCACCGTGTATCAGAACGACGCCACCCGCATGGGCGCCTACGCCGACACTTGGCTGCAATTCGGCCGCTATGCCAACCAGATCAACAGCGAACTCGGGTCCGCACGCTACCACTCCACCGTCTGGAGCGCCGCGGTCGAGGCCGGCTACGCCGTCAAGCCCTTCGCCGACGGCTCGACCCTGGGCCCGGTCGTCGTCGAACCGCACGCCCAGCTGATCTACAGCCGCTACGACGCCCAGGACGCCACCCTGCAAGGCACCCGCCTGCGCAGCGGCAGCGACAACGCCTGGAACTCGCGCATCGGCGTGCGCCTGTATCCGCAAGTCGCCCCCAACGCGCCCGCGGTGCGCCCCTTCCTGGAAGCCAACTGGCTGCACAGCTTTGGCGACCCGTCGGTCAACATGGGCCCCAACACCCTGGACGCCGCCCTGTCGCGAAACAGCCTGGAACTGAAGCTGGGCGCCGAAGGCCAGGTCAGCCGCGCGGTGCAGGTGGCGGGCCATGTCTTCGGCCAGGCCGGCAACAGCAACCAGCGCGGCTACGGTGGCATGGTGAACCTGGGCTATCGCTGGTAGCCGCCAGCCCGCCTATGTCACAAGGGAGGCGCGCCCTGCGCGGGCGGCCTCCCATTTTTTTGGCGGACCGAACCGGCCTGACTTGGCAGAAGGCACGGCCAGAACGATCCTCACAACCTCGGTCAGGGTTCACGATAAGTGCAATAAGAACGTTTCTCATTATAATGTGCGACTGTTTTTCATTGCCCTCTCTTGCCCCGCATGACCGCCATGATGCTTGCCGAGACCGTCGTCGCCCACTACCGCGAACTGGTCGACTTCCTGTCGCGCCGCACCGGCTCGCGGGATGCCGCGCAAGATTGCGCCCAGGAAACCTGGATCAAGCTGGCCCGGGCGCGCACGCTCAAGGCCCCGGTCGACAACCTGCGCGCGTACGTCTTCCAGGTGGCGGCCAACCTGGCCATCGACTTGCAACGGCGCGACACGGCCGAACAGCGCAAGCAGGCGGTCTACGCGCAGTCCCAGGTCGCCGGCCAAGCCGCCCCGGACACGCTGGACGTGGCCGCCATGCGCCAGACCATTGCCCGCCTCGAAGCCGCCATCCTGCGCCAGCCGGTGCGAACCCGGCAGATTTTCCTGATGCACAAGATCGACGGCGACAGCTACGGCGACATCGCCCAGGCGCTGGCCGTCAGCGTCAAGACCGTCGAAAAGCACATGACCCGGGTGCTGCTGGCCTGCCGCCTGGCCATGGCGGACGGCTGACATGGACGCCGTGGAACAAGACGCCGCCCGCTGGGTGGTCCGCCGCAACGGCGCCGCGCCCGACGCCCTGCCCGATACCCGCTTCGCCCGGTGGTATGGCGCCAGCGAAGCGCACGCCCGCTGCTACGACAGCGTGGCCGCGCTGTGGCGCCAGATGAACCAGGTGAACGGCGACGCCCTGCGCCAGGACCTGGCCCGCGACCTGCAACGCCGCAAGCGCCGCGGCAAGATCGCCGCCGCCGTGACCTGTAGCCTGGCGTTCTGCGGCCTCTTCCTATGGCAAAGCGGCGCCTGGTGGCGCTGGCAGGCCGACGCCGTCACCGCCGCGGGCGAAATCCGCGAAGTGGTGCTGGCCGACGGCAGCCGGGTGCTGCTGGACGCCCAATCTGCGATCCGCAGCGACCTGTCGGGCACCGAACGCCGCGTGACCCTGCTGCGCGGCCGGGCGCTGTTCACCGTGGCCCGCGACCCGCAGCGGCCCTTCGTGGTGGTCACGCCCGAAGCCCGCGCGACGGCGCTGGGTACGCGCTACGAGGTCAGCCGCCTGCAGCCCGACACCACCGATGTATCGGTGCTGGAAAGCCAGGTGCGGGTCGATTGCGCCGTCTGCGCGCCCGGCACCGTCGCCCAGGTGCTGTCGCCCGACCAGCACGCCGGCGTCAAGGCCAGCGGCATCACCGTTACCCCGGTGGATGCCGACGCGGCCGCGGCCTGGGCCGAGCGCAAGCTGCTGCTGCGCGATGTGCCGCTGGCCGACGCGGTGGCGCAGCTGAACCGCTACACCGGCATGACTACCTGGGTCGAAGCCGCCGCCGGCAAGCGGCGCATTTCTTCCGTGGTGGCCGTGGACAACCCCGACGCCCTGGCCGCCCTGGCGGCGGCGGCCGGCGTGTCGGTGCGGCGCTGGGGGGCGTGGGCCTGGATCGGCGACGGCCAATGAATTTTTGAAGATAGGGGTAGGGTCGCGGGCCGTTGGGGGCGTCTTACCAGGAAATCCCCATTACCAAGCACCGAGACCCGACCTCCATGTCCGCACGCACGCCGCTGTCCCGTCACCTGCTGTCCCGCTCCAGTTCTGCCCCGGCATCGATCCACCATCCCCACCTGCCGCGCCCTGGCGCGTCGTCCCACTCCCCTGCCCGGCCCCATGGCCTGCGGCGGTTCAGCTACCACGCGCCCCTGGCATTGGCCTTGACGCTGGCGTTCGCGGCATCCGCCCAGGCCCAGACGGTGCCAGCGGCGAGCCAAGGCGCCAGCGCCCGCGCCGTCTCCGTGCGCAGCCAGCCGCTGGACGCCGCGCTGCTGGACCTGGGCCGCCAGCTTGGCCTGCAGATCAGCTTTCCGGCCGCGCTGACCCAGGGCAAGACGGCCGCGGCCCTGAACGGCACGCTGGCGCCCGCCGACGCCCTGGAACAGGTGCTGGCCGGCACGGGGCTGGCCTGGCGCTACACCGGCGCCGACACGGTGCTGATCGAGCCCGCCCCGGCCCCCGCCGCCGCACCCGCCGTGACCAGCACGATGGACACCGTCGTGGTCGTGGGCGGCTACACCCCCACCAGCATCAGCGAACTGCCGCGCACCGTCTGGTACCTGGACAGCCAGCAGATCGAAGAGCAGGCCCACGGCGGCGCCTCGCTGTCGGAAATCCTGGGTAGCCTGGTGCCCAGCCTGGACCTCGGTTCGCAAAGCCGCACCAACTATTCGCAGAACATGCGCGGGCGCAACGCCCAGATCATGATCGACGGCGTGTCGCTCAATTCCATGCGCAACATCAGCCGCCAGTTCGATTCGATCTCGCCGTTCAACATCGAACGCATCGAAGTGCTGTCCGGCGCCAGCTCGGTCTATGGCGGCGGTGCCACCGGCGGCATCATCAACATCGTGACCAAGCGCGGCGCGCCCGGGCCCGCCTCGTTCACCAGCGAAGTCGCCGCCCGCAGCGGCTTTGACGGCAGCGACGACCACGACTGGCGCGTTGCCCAATCGGTCAGCGGCGGCTCGGAAAAAGTCTTCGGCCGGCTAGCCGTCGCGTATTCGCAGAACGGCGCCGCCTACGATGCCAACGGCAAGCAGGTCACCCCCGACACCACCCAGACCGACCTGCAATACAACCGGTCGCTGGACCTGTCCGGCACGCTGGACGTGCAACTGGCCGAGAACCAGAAGCTCAAGCTGCTGGGCCAGTTCTACAACTCGGAATTCAACCCCGGCAAGGCGCTGTACCTGGGCAACGGCCTGCGCGGTGGCCTGGCGCTGACCGGGCCGGCCGATCCCAGCCAGCTGGACATCCGCAACGGCTTCGACTCCGACGTCAAGCCCGCCACCGAGCGCAGCATGCTGGCGGCCGACTATTCCGCCAACAACATCCTGGGCGGGCAAGACCTGTACACCCAGGCCTACTGGCGCCGCGAAAAACTGGATTTCTATCCCTTCCCCAACCAGTTCACCTACAACGACGGTACCTGCGCCACGGCCGCCGCATGCAAGCGCGGCTACTACTACGGCGCCTCGCAGCAGAATACCGACGCCTGGGGCCTGAAAGCCGTCCTGACCAAGGACTGGGAAGCCCTGAAGCTGACCTACGGCGTGGAATACGCCCACGAGAAATTCAACGGCGGCTCGGCCTATTTCGACTGGAACAAGGCCGTGGCCTCGGGCGGCCTGAAGTTCGACAAGCTGTACGACATGCAGCGCTACCCCGACTACCAGGCGCAGACCTGGGCCGCGTTCCTGCAAGGCGATTGGCGCGTCACGCGCAGCGTCACCCTGAGCGGCGGCGTGCGCCAGCAGCGCAACAAGGTCGAACTGGGCGACTTCGTGCCCGTGCCGCAGCAGATCCTGGTCAATAGCGGCGTGGGCCGCAGCGCCGACAAGATCCCGGGCGGCACCAACGCCTACAACACCACCCTGTTCAATGCCGGCGTGCTCTGGAAGGTCGATGACAGCCAGCAGACCTGGCTGAACTACTCCGAAGGCTTCGACCTGGTCGACGTGGCCAAGTACTACGGCAACGGCACCTACCGCCTGCAAGGCGGCAACTGGAACCTGCTGAACGCCGTCACCATCAACGGCTCGGAACTGGCCAACATCAAGACCCGCCAGATCGAACTGGGCTGGCGCGGCGACTACGGCAACTGGCGCCTGCAGACCGCGGCGTTCTATGCCTGGTCCGACAAGGCGCTGGCGATCCAGCCCATCTCGCTGTCCATCGGGCTGGAAGAGCGCAAGGTGCGCAACTACGGCATCGAAGGCCAACTGGCCTATGACTTCAACCCGCACTGGAGCGCGGGCGTGAACTGGCTGGCGATCCGCTCGGAACAGCAGCAGGCCGACGGCGGCTGGGCCAGGCAGACCATCACGCTGGCCAGCCCGTCCAAGGCGTCGGTGTTCGGCGCCTGGCGCTCGGGCCCCACCGCGCTGCGCCTGCAGGCCAACCGCAACTTCGACCTGACCGATGGCCAGGGCAACCGCATGGAAGGCTACCTGACGTTCGACCTGTTGGGCAGCTATGACTTGAAGCACTACGGCACCCTGAGTTTCGGCGTGCAGAACCTGTTCGACCGCAGCTACCAGACCACCTGGAGCCAGCGTGCGCAGGCGCTGTACACCGGGCTGATGACGCCGGAATCGTTGCAGTTCAACGGCCGCGGACGCACGTTCGGGCTGGCTTATACCGTCAAGTACTAAGGCCAACGCACGCCTTGGCGCCTGCGCTGCGGGGTATGGCCCGAGGCGGCGTGGCCGGCTGACGATATCAACGCCGCTCATACCTGATAGGCAGTTTTTGATATTGATGAATGGACGCGGCGGGTTCATCATGGCGGGCGACCCGCCTGGGCCGGCCCAGACGGGCCGACGCTTTCGCCTAGCCCCTCGCCATGACACAAAAACCCCTGGCCATCCTGCAAATGGGCCGCCCGCCCGAAGACCTGCGCGCCTCCCACGGCGAACAGGGCGACTGGGTCTCCGCGGCCCTCTCCGGCCTGGACCTCCCGCTGACGATCGAATACCCGGCCGACGGCCACGCCCTGCCCGATCCGGCCCGCCTGCGCGGCGCCGTGCTCACCGGGTCCTGGTCCATGGTTACCGACCGCGAACCCTGGAGCGAACGCACCGCGCAGTGGCTGCGCGAGGCGCTGGACGCGCAACTGCCGCTGCTGGGCATCTGCTACGGCCACCAGTTGATGGCCCACGCCTTCGGCGGCGTGGTCGACTACCACCCCCGCGGCCGCGAAATCGGCCTGCACACGGTGCGGCGCCTGCCGGCGTCACACGACGACCCGCTGCTGGCCGGCCTGCCCGACCACTTCGCCGCCCACCTGACGCACGAGCAAAGCGTGTTGCAACCGCCTGCCTCGGCCGCCGTGCTGGCCGGCACCGACCACGACCCGCACCAGGTCCTGCGCTACGGTCCGCAGGCCCTGTCGGTGCAGTTCCATCCGGAATTCACGCCCGCCGTCATGGACGCCTGCCTGGCGCGGCGGCAAGATTTCCTGGCCACGCAAGGCCATGACGTCGCAGCCTTGCGGGCGGCCCTGGCGCCCACGCCCCATGCGTTGCAGATCCTGCGCGGCTTTGCCGTGGCCTGTGCGGGATGACGATACCCACGCGCGGCACTTCCCATCGCCCCTGCCCGGCTTCCTGCTTGCGGTCGACGCGTGAACGTCGAATCACGCCATGACGTACCTGCTGTGGTCCCTGCCTGCCCTGGTCGTCATCGGCGCCATCGCCAGCGGCCGGCTCAACACCACCCTGGCCGCCGTGCTCGGCCTGCTCACCGCCATCCCGGTCGCGCTGTTCGCGGCGCCCGGCGCTTTCGGGGGTGGACCGCTGGGCCATGCCCTGGCTCGCGGGCTATGGATCGGCGCCATCATCACGCCCTACATCCTGGGCGGCCTGCTGTTCTGGCAGATGGCCTCGCGCGCCGACCGTGGGCGCAGGCCCGCCGCCACGTCGGCAGGTTCACCGTCGACGCCAACGGCCGCGCCCTCCGGTCCTCACGTCACGCCAACGGCTGAGCTCGCGCCCATCGCAGACGCCATTTCCCCTACCGACCTGCTGGCCCGTCGCCGCCTGCTGTTCTTTGCCTGCTTCCTGGTCGGCCCCTTCGCCGAAGCGGCCACCGGCTTTGGCGTGGGCATGCTGGGCACGGTGCTGCTGTTGCGCCCGCTGGGCTTCAAGCCGCGCGAACTGATGGTGTTTGCCCTGCTCAGCCAGACGCTGATCCCGTGGGGCGCCATGGGCAGCGGCACGCTGCTGGCGTCCGCCTATGCCCGCGTGTCGGCATCGCAATTGGCCCTGTACGCCATGGTGCCGGTCGCCTTGCTGATGATCGTCTGGATGGCGCTGTTCTGGCTCACCGCGCGCCGCGCCGGCCTGTCCACCACCCGAATGGAACAGGCTCGCGAAGCCGTGTGGATGCTGGCCAGCCTGGGGTTGCTGACCGCCGCCACCGCCCTGCTCGGTCCCGAAACCGCGCTGCTGGCCGCCTACGGCCCGCTGATCGTGCTGCGCTTCGCGCTGGACCGCCGGCCCGGCCGGGCCCAGTTGCAAGACGCCGCGCTGGGCGCCCTGCCGTACATCGTATTGATCGCCTGCCTGGTCGCCACGCGCCTGGCGCCCGCCCTGAACCAGGGTCTGGCCGGCCTGGCCCGCTTCAGCCCCTACGCCGACCTGCCCAGCTGGACGCCTTTCCTGCACGCGGGCAGCTGGCTGATCGCCGGCGCCCTGCTGATGGCCGCGATTCGCCGCCAACCCGGCCTGCTGTCCACCAACGCCCGCCACGCCTGGACCACCGGCAAGCATGCGGTGCTGTCGGTCTTCCTGTTCGCCATGATGGCCGAAGTGCTGGCCGGCGCTGGCATCTCGCAGGCCTTTGCCGATGGCCTGTTCCGCACCATGCAGGACTGGACCCTGCTGATGACGCCGCTTCTGGCCGGCGCCTTCGGCATCCTGGCCAACAGCGGCAATGCGCCCAACAGCCTGTTCATGCCGTCGCAACTGTCGCTGGCGCTGCACGCCGGCCTGAGCGTGCCGGCGGCGGCTGCGCTGTTGCACGTGTCCGGCACGTCGATGGGGTTCTTTTCGCCGGTGCGCATGTCTATCGCCGCGGGTCTCGCGCAAGGTCGTGGCCAGGAACGCGCAGTCTATGCGCAGCTGCTGCCGTTTGCCGTGGCGGCGTTTGCGATCTTGCTGGCGTTGGCCTTGCTGCTGGTGTTGGCGGGATAACCGGCCGACACCGCACCGGCCGGTGGCAGCGGGCGGCGACGTGCTAGCGGGAATCCCTCGCCGCACACCTACAGCGGCGACATCAGCCCTAGAAAGCCCACCGCAACCAGCACCACCGCGCCCAGCGCCAGCTCCACGATCGTATTGCGACGAATCGCGTACAGCGCCATCGCCCGTTGCGTGCGAATGCGCGCAATCCAGCGGTAGCGATTGACCAGCGCCAGCCCCGTCATCACCAGCGCCAGCACGATTTTCACCCACAACAAGCGTTGATAATCCGACGCTGGGTCCACCCCACCAGCCCCCAGGATCAAGACCGCATTGCCGATGCCGCTAAGCAGCAGCACCGCCACGGCGACGTGCCCGCAAGTTGAAAACCGCAGCAAGGCGCGCGTTGCCTCGGCCCGATGGCCCGGACGCTGCCAGGCCGCCAGCCACGACAGGAATACCGGCAGCGACCCCAGCCAGAACGCGGCGGACAGGCCATGCAGCGCGTCATTGACCGCATGCGCCGCGCCCAGCCAACCTTCGTGCATCGCCGCATGGCCGCTCAGGCTCAGCGGCCCCAACCCCAGTGCCGCCACCCAGGCCAGCACCCAGGGCCGCCCGGGCCGCACCCACAACGCCACGGCCAGCGCCAGCACGGCGCCGAACACGCGCGGCATCCAGGCTTGACCATAGCGGGTTTGCAGCGCCACCGTGGCCAGCATGTCCGGATCCCGTAGCGCGCCCCAGTCGCCCGCGATGCTGGCGGCCTGCAACGGCAGCAGGCACAGCGCGGCCAGCAGCCCGATCGCCGCCGCCGCGCGCAGCGTGCGCCGCAACGCGACTTCGGCGTCCCGTCCCAGGCGCGGCGCGCCGCCCAGGGCCAGCATCGCGGCGGCCCCGAACAGCAACGCCGCGGCCGCCACGCTCACGGCCCGGCACAGCGCAAACGCGGCAAACAGCAGGCTCATCTCAAGGCTTGACCGTAAAGGTCCAGGCGCCGTCGGTCTTGTGGCCGTCCTTGGACAGCGCCTGCCACTTCACCGTATAGGCGCCGGTCGGCAGGTCCTTGGGCACGGGCAGCACCAGCGTCTTGTCGTCGCCCGGGGCGGGCGCGGCCTTGGCGCTGGCGGCCGGCTTGCCGGCGGCGTCCAGCAGCGTCAGCGACGAGAATGCGGGCTCCAGGCCTTCGGAAAAGCTGGCCGTCACGGTAGCCGGCGCGGCGGCCACCACGGCCTTGTCGGCGGGCGTGGCGGTTTTCAAGTGCGCGTGGGCCCAGGCCCATTGCGGGGCGATGGCCAGCACGGCGGCAGCGATAAGGGTCGGTTTGATCATGGTGGTGCTCCTGATGAATCGGCGGCGCATCGCCGCCAAAGGGTCATGGCATAACGAAGATTGAGCGCAATACGGCAACCGGCCGGCCATGGCCAGGCTGCAAGGGCGCACACTGCAAGCAGGAAAAATGGTGAACCCGGCCAGAGATTCAGGCGGGAAATTCGACTCACGGAACCAGGCCGACGAATTTCAGCCCGTATTCCCGCCAGGCAATCAGCCCACCCGCGGAGGGGCGCGGGACTGCTGCGGCCGCCAGGCCGGCGCATTGCGCCAACGCGGTGCGCCATCCTCGGACGCCAGCGGCGCCGTCGGCCCCAGGTCCGGCAAACGCCAGGCCACGCCAGCCAGTGCTGGCGGGCAAGCCCCGCCCAGCATCGCGCAGGTCGACGCGCAGCAATGCGGCAGCGTGCCGCCGCCGTCCCACCCGCCATGCGCATGAGCAGAAATGTCGGCCTGCGGGCCGGGCGGCGCCGCATCCAGCGCCACCACCCGCGGCCCGCTGGCCGTGCAGAGAATGACGCTAGCGCCCTGCCCGCGCGCCACCGGCGCCGGGGCGCCAAACGCCGCGGACGCCACCAAAGACTGGAAAACCAGCAGCGCCACCGCCAGCCACGCCACCCCGCGCCGGGCGGCGGCGGACAGGCGCAAAAACGTAACAGACGGGTGCTGGCTCATGGTGCCAGGGAGCTTACGACGCCCGCCCGGGGCCCCGCAACTTCAATCTGAAGCGTCACAACTGTTATGCTCCCTGCTTTCAACATCAGAACGTGCAGCACACACTATGGGTCTAGAACAGCTCGCCGCCATCCGAGGACTGCTTTTCAAGCAGGCTCCCGAAGAAACGGCTTCCACCAAACCCGCGCGACCCGCCGCCGCCAAAGGCGACGGCACGCGTGGTGAAAAGCGCGACGACAAGCGCGGCGGCAACCGGAACGGCAAGCGTGAAGGACAGCGCGCCCCCCAACAGGCCGGCCAACAGCAGGCAGGTCAACGCCAGGCGCCGCGCGAAAAGCGCGAGACCGACGTCGACCCCGTCCTGATCGCCATTTCGCGACTGCAACGCCAGTTTCCCAAGGCATTCCCCAAGAAGCCGGCCGCCAAGGTCCCGCTCAAGCTGGGCGTGCTGGAAGACCTGCAACAGCATGCCAAGGCCTTGCAGCTCACCGCCGAAGAAATCAAGGTGGCCGTCAAGACCTGGTGCGACGGCCGTCGCTACTGGGACAGCATGGTCGAAGCCGCCCCGCGCGTCGACCTGAACGGCGAACCCGCCGGCGCCGTCACCGCCAACGAAGCGCAGCACGCCAAGCGCATGGCCTCGCGTCGCCATGCCAAGGGCGCCGCCGCTCGCGGCAAGGGCAACGCCAACAAGGCCAAGCCGCAAGCCGATGGCGCACCCGCAACGGATGCCGCCCAGGACGTCGCCGCAACCCCGGCATCGGCTGACACTGCCGCTCCGGCCGCCGACGACCACGTGAAAACGTCGGCCGCCGCGCCGGTGCAAGTAGCGACCGAGGCCTCGGTTGCCCAAGCGCCCGAGCAAACGCCTGATCAAGCACCGGCCGATACGCAAGCCAAAGACTGATTCCTGCTTGAAAAAAGCCGGCTTGAAAAAAAACCGCGGACCGCGCAGCGCCTGCCAAGGCACTGAACGGTCCGCGGTTTTTCATGGCCGGCGGCCAAGGCCGCCCCGGGTGGCCCAGGCCGTGCGCTACCCCTCGTTCGACACCGCTGCGGCGAGCGCGGCTTCCCGTGCCTGCGTTTGCGGTTGCAGCACCAGGACGCGATAGCACACCGACATGCTGGTCACGGTGACCAGGCTGCCTGCCAACATGGAAACCGCGTTGTAGACGTAAAAGCCAGGGCTGGGCATGCGTGGCATCTGCAAGAGGAACACCCTGACCAGCTCCAAGAGCAACAGTATCGGGATCGGCAATAGCGCCACTGCCACGAAGCGCAACTTGTTGCCCCGGGTCAAGGCGTGGATATGGCGCAGGTTGACCTTGCCCGTCAGTGCGGCTTCCGGCAACGCCAGAAACAGGTGACCGGTGAAATACAACGGCGCCAGCCAAAGTACCGACGTCAACAGATTGCCCAGCGCATTCGTGCCGTCAGGGCCGGTCGTCCACACATAGACAAACAACCTCAGCGTCGCCAACACGAACAATGCGAGCGAACCGGCAGCGCCCAGCAGAAAGTACATGCGTTCGGGCTTGCCGGCCACCAGCCCGGCACGCGGGGCTTCGTTGAGCAAGATGAGGCGATGCCAGGCCACCGCCGCCAGCACCGGCGCGGCCACCAATACCAACCAGCTGGCCACCTCCAGCAGGATGCTGTGCTGGATCACAGCCAACTGACCCATGTACATCGCCAGGCACGAGCCGGCAAGCAGGATCGCCACCAGTTGCGGCGCCTGCGCAAGCATCTGCCCGCCGTGATCGCCCAGCGTGTCGAAGATTTGCCGGATCACCCGGAATAGCGGAAGTTTTTGCTGCACACATTGCTCCGTTGCTTGTTCGGCTCAACGCCGAAATGCCTTCGCGCCGCGGCGCGAAGGGTCCATACAAACAACGACAGTATGCAACAAAACTTAATAAATCGACGGCTGGGCCGCGCGGGCGCAGGTTAATCCAGTCTGATATCCGCGCTAGCCACCACCTTGGCCCAACGCGCCCGCTCGCTGCTGAAGAACTGCGCCAATTCCGCGGGATTGCGCACCACGATCTCGGCCCCCTGCTCGTTCAGCTGCGACTTCACGTCGGGCTGGTTGACGATCTGCCCCATCAGTGTGGCCAGCAGGTTCGCGGTCTTGTCCGAGGCCGAAACGGGCGCCATCACGCCTTGCCAGGTGCCGGATTCGAACCCCGCCACGCCCTGCTCGGAAATCGTCGGAATATCAGCCACCAGCTGCATGCGTTCCTTCTTGGAAATCGCAATCGCGCGCAGCTTGCCGCCCTTGATGTGCGGCAGCGTCGCCAGCAGGCCGTTCATGATCACCTGCGTCTGCCCGCCGATCGTGTCCGTCACCGCCTGCGAACCGCCCTTGTACGGCACGTATTCCCACTGCGCGCCGGTGGCCTGCTGCACGGCCACCGCCGCCAGGTGCGGCGCGCTGCCAATGGCGGTGACCGCAAAGTTCAGCCGCTGCTTCTTCGACAGCGCCACCAGTTCAGGCACGGTCTTGGCCGGCACGTCGGGGTGCACCGCCAGCACGTGCGGCGAATACGCCAGCATGCCGACCGACCGCAGGTCCTTGGACGGATCGAACGACAGCTTGGTATAGACCGACGGGCTGATCGCCAGCGCGCCCACGTCGCACAGCAGCACGGTGTGGCCTTCCTGCGCCGACTGCACCACGATGCCCGCGCCCAGGTTGCCGTTGGCGCCGGGCTTGTTCTCGACCACCACGGTTTGCTTGAGCGCCTCGGCCAGCCGCGGCGCGATGATCCGCGCGATGATGTCCGACGAGCCGCCGGGCGGGTACGGCACCACGATGCGCACGGGCCGGGTCGGCCAGGCGTCGGCCTGGGCCCACGCCGGGGTGATGCGCGCCAGACCCAGCGCGGCGGCGCCGGCCAGCAGATGCCTTCTGTTTGAATCCATGTTGTCTCCGTTGTTGTAAAGGACGGCCCGCGCCTCATCGGGCCGGTGCCAGGTGGTGTCAGGCCTGCCCCACGGCAAGCCCGTTGAAACCGAATGGGTCAGGCATGCACGCGTCCCGAGCGCATGCCGCAACGCCCGCAGCGCCAGCGCATCACGTCACCGGCCCCGGGTTGAACAGCGCCAGCGCGTTGTGCAGCTTGAGCTTTTCCGCACAGGTCTGGCGGCGGCCGCTGGCCACGTCCAGCATCAGGCGAAACAGCTCCCAGCCCACGTCTTCGATGCGGGCCTGGCCGGTCGCGATGCGGCCCGCGTCCACGTCCATCAGGTCGTGCCAGCGCCGCGCCAGGTCGCTGCGGGTGGCCACCTTGATGACCGGCACTTGCGCCAGCCCGTAAGGCGTGCCGCGGCCGGTGGTGAAGATGTGCAGGTTCATCCCGGCCGCCAGTTGCAGCGTGCCGCAGATGAAATCGCTGGCCGGCGTGGCCGCGAAGATCAGGCCCTTGCGCGTCAGCCGGTCGCCCGGCGACAGCACGCCGTCGATGTTCGACGAGCCGGATTTCACGATCGAGCCCATCGCCTTTTCGACGATGTTGGACAGCCCGCCCTTCTTGTTGCCCGGGCTGGTGTTGGCGCTGCGGTCGGCGCGGCCGCGTTGCAGGTAATCGTCGTACCAGGCCATCTCGCGCACCAAGGCCTCGGCCACCTCCGGCGTGGCGGCGCGCGCGGTCAGTTGATCGATGCCGTCGCGCACTTCCGTGTTCTCGGAGAACATCACCGTGGCGCCCGCGCGCACCAGCAGGTCGGCCGCAAAGCCCACCGCCGGGTTGGCCGTCACCCCCGAAAACGCGTCGCTGCCGCCGCACTGCACGCCCACCACCAGGTCCGACGCCGGGCAGGTCTCGCGCCGCCGCTGGTTCAGTTTTTCCAGGTGCCGTTCGGCCGTGCGCATGATGTTGTCGATCATGGATTCGAAGCCCACGTGCTCGTCGTCCTGCAGCACGATGGTATCCACCCCGCCCTCGCCCGCCATGCCCTGGCCCGCGCGGATCGGAATGGCGTCGGGCGCCAACAGGCGTTCGGGTTGCAGCTTTTCGCAGCCCAGGCTGACCACCATGGTGGTGCCGCCAAAATTCGGGTTGCGCGCAATGTTGTGCAGCGTGCGCACCGGAATCGCCGCGCCCGGCGCATCGATCGCCACGCCGCAGCCGTAGGTGTGTTCCAGCCCCACCACCTCGTCCACATTCGGATAGCGCGGCAGCAGCTCGCGCCGGATGCGCGCCACCGCGTGTTCCACCACGCCCTGCACGCATTGCACCGTGGTGCTGATGGCCAGGATGTTGCGCGTGCCCACCGTGCCGTCGGCGTTGCGGTAACCCTGAAAGGTATAGCCCTCCAGCGGCGGTAGCGGCGCCGTGCGGCGCGTGCCCACCGGCAGGTCCTGCAAGCTGCGGGCGGCCGGCATCGTCGTGACGCGCTCGTTGACCCAGCTGCCGCGCGGCAGCGCCTTGGCCGCATAGCCCACCACCACGTTGTAGCGCCGCACCGCCTCGCCCTCGGCCAGGTCCTGCAACGCCACCTTGTGCCCCTGCGGCACCGCTTCGGCCAGCACCAGGCCGTCCGGCAGCGCGGTGCCCGCCGGCAAGCCGCCGTCGTTGGCGACAATGGCGACGTTGTCCTGGGGGTGGATCTGGATAAGCACGGGCGCTTGGCCTGCCGCGAGCTGCATTCGGGTCTCCTGGGGGTGATCGGCGCCGTCGAACGCGGCATGCCATACGTTATCGTACAACCAAGAGAATAATTGCTGCCGATGGCGTCGATGAATTGCGGATTTCCCCAAGGCGATCGGGCGCCTCATAGGGGAACTCGGCTTGAACCCTGAAAAATCATGTTGTACGATGACGTACCTATTCATCGCGACCGACTCGGCAGACCTTCCGCCGGCGCGTCGCCCGCCTCACAGGGAACCCCGCCCATGACCACGCCGCAGGAACTCAAGGAAATCGTCTCGGAAGGCTTGCTGTCCTTCCCCGTCACCGATTTCGACCAGAATGGCGATTTCAACGCCAAGACCTATGCCCAACGCCTGGAATGGCTGGCGCCCTACGGCGCCACAGCCCTGTTCGCGGCCGGCGGCACGGGTGAGTTCTTCTCGCTGGCCCCCTCCGAATACTCCGATGTCATCCGCACCGCCGTGAACACCTGCGCTGGCAAGGTGCCGATCCTGGCCGGCGCCGGCGGCCCCACCCGCGTCGCCATCGCCTATGCGCAAGAAGCCGAACGCTTGGGCGCCAAGGGCGTGCTGCTGTTGCCGCACTACCTCACCGAAGCCTCGCAGCAAGGCATTGCGGACCACGTCGAACAGGTCTGCAAATCCGTCAAGATCGGCGTCATCGTCTACAACCGCGCGCAATCGCGCCTGTCGGCCGACAGCCTGGCCGTGCTGGCCGACCGCTGCCCCAACCTGGTGGGTTTCAAGGACGGTATCGGCGACATCGAAGCCATGGTGCGCATCCGCCGCAAGATGGGCGACCGCTTCTCGTACCTGGGCGGCCTGCCCACCGCCGAGGTCTACGCCGCCGCCTACAAAGCGCTGGGCGTACCGGTGTATTCGTCGGCCGTCTTCAACTTCGTGCCCAAGACCGCGATGGACTTCTATCGCGCCATTGCCGCGCACGACCACGACACCACCAACCGCCTGCTCGACGAATTCTTCCTGCCCTACCTGGAAATCCGCAACCGCTGCGCCGGCTACGCCGTCAGCATCGTCAAGGCCGGCGCCAAGCTGGTTGGCCACGATGCGGGTCCTGTGCGCGCCCCGCTGACGGACCTGAAGCCCGACGAGCTGGAAGCGCTCAACGCCCTGATCAAGAAGCTCGGCCCCCAATAACCCCGCCTTGCAGCCACGCCTGCCCGCCCCCAGCCTGGGGGCGTTTTCATTCGGAGAATCACCCATGACTTTGACCGGCAACATGTTGATCGGCGCCAGCGCCATCCCGGGCACCGGCGCCCCGCAGCACGCCATCAACCCCGCCAACGGCCAGGCCCTGGAACCCGGCTTTCCCGCCGGCACCGCGCAAGACGTCGCCCGCGCCGCCGAGCTGGCCCGGGCCGCCTTCGACACCTACCGCGCCGCGCCCCTGGAAACCCGCGCGCAGTTCCTGGAAAGCATTGCCGACGGCATCCTGCAACTGGGCGACGCGCTGATCGAGCGCACGCATCTCGAAACCGGCCTGCCGCTGGCTCGCCTGCAAGGCGAACGCGGCCGCACCGTCGGCCAGCTGCGCCTGTTTGCCCGCGTGGTGCGCGACGGCTACTTCCTGGACGCCACCATCGACCCCGCCCAGCCCGACCGCCAACCCCTGCCGCGCGCCGACCTGCGCCTGGCCAACGTGCCGCTGGGCCCGGTCGCCGTGTTCGGCGCCAGCAACTTCCCGCTGGCCTTCTCGGTGGCAGGCGGCGACACCGCCTCGGCCCTGGCGGCCGGCTGCCCTGTCATCGTCAAGGCCCACAACGCCCACCCCGGCACCTCGGAAATGGTCGGCCGCGTGATCCAGCAGGCCGTTGCCAAGCACGGCCTGCCCGAAGGCACGTTCTCGCTGCTCTTTGGCGCCGGCAATGAAATTGGCACCGCGCTGGCCACCCACCCGGCCATCACCGCGGTCGGCTTCACCGGCTCGCGCCGCGGCGGCCTGGCGCTGGTCGCCGCCGCCAACGCCCGCCCCGTGCCGATTCCCGTGTACGCCGAGATGTCCAGCATCAACCCGGTATTCCTGCTGCCGGCGGCCCTGGAAACACGCGCCGAGGCCATCGCCAAGGGCTTTGTCGACTCGCTGGTGATGGGCGTGGGCCAGTTCTGCACCAACCCGGGCCTGGTCATCGGCATCGAAGGCCCGGCGCTGGAACGCTTCCGCCAGGCCGCCGCCCAAGCCGTCGAGGCCAAGGGCGCAGCCACCATGCTGACGCCCGGCATCTTCTCGGCCTACACGCAAGGCGAACAGGCCCTGGCCGGCCACGCCAGCGTCGCCACCCTGAGCCGCGGTGAAGCCTCCAAGCCCGCCGCCAACGCCGCCGGCCCCGCCGTCTTCGGCACCGATGCCGCGCGTTTCCTGGCATCGCCCGAACTCGAAGCCGAAGTCTTTGGCCCGGCATCGCTGGTCGTGGCCTGCCGCGACGCCGCCGAGATGCGCGCCGTGGCCGAACACCTGGAAGGCCAGCTGACCGCCACGCTGTTCATCGACGACGCCGACACCGACGCGGCGCGCGCGCTGCTGCCCGTGCTGGAACGCAAGGCCGGCCGCATCCTGGCCAACGGCTACCCCACCGGCGTCGAAGTCAGCCATGCCATGGTGCACGGCGGCCCCTTCCCGGCCACGTCCAACCCCGCCTCGACCTCGGTCGGCGCCACCGCCATCCGCCGCTTCCTGCGCCCGGTCTGCTACCAGGACCTGCCCGACGCGCTGCTGCCCGACGGCATCAAGCGGGCCAACCCGCTGGGCCTGCCGCGCATGACGGACGGCGTCATGGCCGTCTGACGCGTCTCGCGTTCAGCCAGGACGGGCGGCGATATGCCGCCCTTTTTTTTTGGGGAATGTCAGGGCAAAGGGAGGCATGAACCGATCCCACCTTAGGCCCGACCCGTTTCCTGCAGCGCTGGTTGGCGCCGGCTGGACTTAGGTGCTGCCCGTCTCCCGCTTCAATTTCGCTCGCCGTCACGCCCCTTCGGTGTCTCATTCCTGTCGCGCATCTTTATGTTGTACGACAACATCAGCCCGGGTCCCTATCTCGTTGCCCAGTCATCTTGTATGTTGTACGATGACATACATCTATTGAATTTTCATCCCTGCCGCCCTGTTCAGACATCGGCGGCTTCCCTTCAAGCAATCACGGACTCAGGTATGACCACTCCCCAGGAACTCAAGGCGATCGTCTCGGAAGGCTTGCTCTCCTTCCCCGTTACCGACTTCGACCAGAACGGCGACTTCAACGCCAAGACCTACGCCCAGCGCCTGGAATGGCTGGCCCCCTACGGCGCCACCGCCCTGTTCGCGGCCGGCGGCACGGGTGAGTTCTTTTCGCTGGCCCCCTCCGAATATTCCGATGTCATCCGCACCGCCGTGAACACTTGCGCTGGCAAAGTGCCGATCCTGGCCGGCGCGGGCGGCCCCACCCGCGTCGCCATCGCCTATGCACAAGAAGCCGAACGCCTGGGCGCCAAGGGCGTGCTGCTGTTGCCCCACTACCTGACCGAAGCCTCGCAACAAGGCATCCTCGACCACGTCGAACAGGTCTGCAAATCGGTCAAGATCGGCGTCATCGTCTACAACCGCGCCCAGTCGCGCCTGTCGGCCGACAGCCTGGCCGTGCTGGCCGACCGCTGCCCCAACCTGGTCGGCTTCAAAGACGGCATCGGCGACATCGAAGCCATGGTCCGCATCCGCCGCAAGCTGGGCGACCGCTTTTCGTACCTGGGCGGCCTGCCCACCGCCGAGGTCTACGCCGCCGCCTACAAGGCGCTGGGCGTGCCGGTGTACTCGTCCGCCGTCTTCAACTTCGTGCCCAAGACCGCGATGGACTTCTACCGCGCCGTCGCCGCGCACGACCACGACACGACGAACCGCCTGCTCGACGAGTTCTTCCTGCCCTACCTGGAAATCCGCAACCGCTGCGCCGGCTATGCCGTCAGCATCGTCAAGGCCGGCGCCAAACTGGTCGGCCACGATGCGGGTCCTGTGCGCGCCCCGCTGACGGACCTGAAGCCCGACGAGCTGGAAATGCTCAATGCGCTGATCAAGAAGCTGGGTCCGCAGTAAGGGCCGACACGTCAATCAGGCACAGCCGGCAGATGTACCGGCTGCGCTGATTGAGCGGGTCAAGCCACAGAAATAGCTAAGGGCCGCAAAAATGCGGCCCTTAGCTATTGCGAGGCGATCACGGGGGTGACGCTTGACGCATCACCCCAAGCATCGCGCCATCACCCCACCGACGGCTGGTTCAACACCGCCAACATCTGTTCCAGGCGCGCCTGTTCCTGGTCGGCGTATTCCCAGTTCGGATACTTGGTGCGCGCCCGCGCATTCAGCCATAGCTGATCCGCAATGGCCGCCTTGGCCAGGCCCAGCAATTCGGCATCGATACGGCCGGCAATCTTCAGTTGTCCGAACGCCGTCGCCACGATCGCCCGGCATTCGCCCTGGAAAAAGCGCTCGTTCATGTCGTCTTCATCCAGCCACTGCGTCCTGGCATCCAGGTCATGGCGAATGCGGTCCCAGGGCACGTCCAACCCCCAGTCGGCCAGAAACTCATTCATGAACTTGACGATGCCGCGGCCGCTCTTGTTCTCGCCGTACCAGTCCTGCAGGCCGCGCAACGCATCATTGCCGTCATCGCTGCCAAACGGGCTGAAATCGTCGGCGCAGTCGTAATAGAAGTCATCGCCGGCCAGCGCCACGAAGTTGGGGTGGCTGGTTTCCCGAGCCAGGCCTTCGTCTTCATCGTCAAGGTACAGATCGTTTTTCGGCATCGTGCGTGGGTTCCATTTTGTGTGTGTGTCGGAAGGGGCATGATAAGCCAGTCCCCCAATTCCTCTCCTGTATGCTGTCATACGGCCCCAGCCGTTTATCATTAGGCCTTCGTCCCCCGGCACCACACCCCAAAAAGAGACAATGGAAACTCCCCGGCCCCGCCCGCGTTCGCGCTTGACCGACGTCGTGATCGACGAACTGACCAAGCGCCTGGACGCCCGGCAGTACCGCCCCGGCGACAAGCTGCCGTCAGAGCACGCGCTGTGCGCCGAGTTCGACGTCAGCCGCACCGTCATCCGCGAAGCCGTGGCCTCGATGCGCCTGAGCGGCCGGCTGGTCAGCAAGGCCGGCATCGGCGTGTTCGTCACCGAAGACCGCGAAAAGCCCATCGACTTCGTCGTGGCGCCGGCAGGCGACCCGCGCTGGGCCCTGCACATCATGGAATTGCGCGCCGGGCTCGAGGTCGAAGCCTGTGGGCTGGCGGCAGAGCGCCGCAGCGCCGCCGACCTGAGCGGCATCGTCGAAGCCTTCGACGCCTTCAACCGCGCCACCCGCGACATGGAAGCCGCCGTCAAGGCCGACTACGAATTCCACCTGTCCATCGCCCGCGCGTCGAACAATCCGCACTTTCCCGCGCTGCTGCAGGCCGCGGTGCGCGACGTCATGCTCGATCTGAACATCAAGCACGGCGGCAAGACGCCCGAAGAACTTGAAACCTACGAAACCCGCAACGTGCAGGAACACGAGGCCATCCTGACGGCCATCATGCGCCGCGACCCCGGCGCCGCCCGCGCTGCCATGGCCCGCCACCTGGGCGACAGCATCGCCCGCTACCGCAAGCTGCTGTCGCACCCGCCCGCCTGATCGCGGGCGGCCACGCCCCAGGCATCGGCCCTGAATACGTCCGGCGCCCCGCAGGCGCCATATAACCCCCGGCATTCCCCACATTACGGGAATCCCCTTACTTGCTCACTTGTATGATGGCTGCCATCATACGTCTCATGAGTTCGTAAAGCCCGTCCGTGACAGCCGCCACGCGGGATCAGTTACGCAAGACCTGCCGTCCAAGTGCCGCCGATGACCACGTTGCCTGCCCTGCGCCCGACCTTCCAACGCTACGCCACCCGTATCCACCGGTAGCCGCCCGTCTGGAAAGCCGCTGCCGCGACCTCGCCGCATCCCTCGCTTTCCCTTCCCCGTCCGTATCCGCACACACCGCCGCCTCTGCCTGACAGGTGCGGGGCGCGTTGTCGCGCGTCCGGTCTTTGCCCTTCGCTTCGTCCTACCCCCTCCCCTGGAGAACACTCTCATGCGCAAGTTCCTGACCACCGCCGTCGCGGCGACCCTGCTGTGCGTGGCGTCCGGCGCCCAAGCCGGCGTTACCTTCGAAGCCGTCAAGAAAAAAGGCTTCCTGCAATGCGGCTTTGCCGGCATTCCCGGTTTCTCGGTGCTGGACAGCAAGGGCGAATGGACCGGCCTGGACGTGGACATGTGCCGCGCCGTGGCCGCCGCGATGTTCGGTGACGCGTCCAAGGTCAAGGGCAACGTGCTGACCGCCCAGGCCAAGTTCACCGCCCTGCAGTCCGGTGAAATCGACATGCTGTCGCGCAACACCACCCAGACCCTGACACGCGACACCACCCTGGGCCTGATCGGCGTGGGCGTGAACTTCTATGACGCCCAGGGCCTGATCGTGAAGAAGTCCATGAACGTGAAGACGGTCAAGGAACTGGACGGCGCCACCGTCTGCGTGCAGCCCGGCACCACCACCGAACTGAACCTGGCCGACTACTTCCGCGCCCGCGGCATCACCTTCAAGCCGGTGCTGGTCGAGAACTACGACGAAAACTTCCGCCTGCTGGAATCGGGCCGCTGCGACGCCTACACCAACGACAAGTCCAACACCGCCGCCAACATGCGCACGCGCCTGGCCAAGCCCGACGACTGGGAAATCCTGCCGGAAAACCTGTCCAAGGAACCGCTCGGCCCCATGGTGCGCCAGGGCGACGAACAGTGGTTCAACGTGGTGCGCTGGTCGCTCAACGCCATGCTGGAAGCCGAGGAATACGGCATCACGTCCAAGAACGTCGATGACATGCTCAAGAGCACCAACCCCAATGTGCAGCGCATCCTGGGCGTGACGCCCGGCATGGGCAAGAACCTGGGCCTGGACGACAAGTGGGCCTACAACATCATCAAGCAGGTCGGCAACTACGGCGAAAGCTACGACCGCGCCATGGGCAAGGAAAGCCCCCTGAAGCTGGAGCGCGGCCTGAACAAGCTGTGGACGCAAGGCGGCCTGATGTACGGCTGGCCGGTGCGTTGATGCCCAGGCTCGCCTTGCCTTCCGGCAGGCGAGCCGCCCCGCGGCCAGGCCGGATCCGCCCGCCTGGCCGCCCCACACGTTTTCCTTGATTTTCGCGGGGCCGGCGGGTGTGCCGGCCACCGCCTTTTTTCAGAAGCAGTCACCATGAACAGCATCGTCAACGCCCGCCTCAAGCAGATCAAACCTTCCCCCAGCATGGCCGCCAAGATCGTCGTCGACGAACTGCGCCGCGCCGGCCGCGAGATCGCCGACTTCACCCTGGGCGAGCCCGACATGCCCACGCCCGCCCACATCGCGCGCGCCGGGCAGGCCGCCATTGCCGGCGGCGACATCCGCTACACCAGCCCCAATGGCACCCCGGGCCTGCGCCGCGCCATCGCCAACAGCCTGGAACTGACGCTGGGCGCCAAGTACGGCCTGGACCAGATCACCGTGGGCGCCGGCGCCAAGCAGATCATCAGCGCGGCGCTCACCGCCAGCCTGGAACCCGGCGACGAAGTCATCGTGTGCGCCCCGTACTGGGTCTCGTACCCGGACATGGTGCTGCTCAACGAAGGCAAGCCCGTCGTCGCGGCCGGCCCGGAATCGCAAGGCTTCAAGCTGGACGCCGCCACCCTGGAAGCCGCCATCACGCCGCGCACCCGCTGGCTGATCCTGAATTCACCCAGCAACCCCAGCGGCGCCGTCTACAGCCGCGCCGAAATGCGCGCCCTGACCGACGTGCTGCTGCGCCATCCGCGCGTCTGGATTCTCAGCGACGAGATCTACGCGCCCTTCTGCTATGGCAATGCGCCGCACGTGTCGCCCGTGCAGGTGGAACCGCAACTGGCCGACCGCACGCTGATCGTCAACGGCATGTCCAAGTCGTACGCCATGACCGGCTGGCGCGTGGGCTACGGCGCCGGCCCGGCCGACCTGATCAAGGCCATGAGCACCGTGATGTCGCAAAGCACCAGCTGCCCCAGCGCCATTTCGCAAGCCGCCGCCCAGGCCGCCCTGGAAGGCGACCAGACCAGCGTCACCGACATGGTCGCCATCTTCAAGGCCCGCCGCGACCTGATCGTGCGCCGCCTGAACGCCATCCCCGGCATCTCGTGCGCCACGCCCGACGGCGCCTTCTACGTCTACGCCAACGTCAGCGGCCTGATCGGCCGCACCGGCCCCGACGGCGAACTGAAGACCGACCTGGACGTCAGCCTGTTCTTCCTGCGCCAGGCCGGCGTGGCCGTGATCGACGGCGGCTCGTACGGCCTGTCGCCCTACGTGCGCTTCTCGTTCGCCACCGCCACCGAGGTGATCGAACAAGGCATGGACCGCCTGGCCGCCGCGGTCAACGCGCTGATGGCGGGCTGAACCGTGGGTAAAGCAAGTTCCGCCACCACGCGGCGCGCGCCGCGCCGCTGGTCCTGGAGCGACCCCGCCACCCGCGCCCTGGCCTACCAGGCCCTGGCGCTGGCCCTGGCGGGGTCGGCCATCTGGTTCCTGGTCCACAACACCCTGCAAAACCTGGCGCTGCGCAACATCGCCACCGGCTTTGGCTTCCTGACGCGCGAAGCGGGCTTTGCCATCGGCGAATCGCCCATCGCCTACGGCCCGGCCGACACCTACGGCCGCGCCATCGCCGTCGGCATCCTGAACACGCTGCGCGTCGGCCTGATCGCCCTGGTCGCGGCCACCGTGCTGGGCGTGCTGATCGGCGTGGGCCGCCTGTCCAGGAACTGGCTGGTGGCCCGCCTGGCCTCGATCTACGTCGAGGTCATGCGCAACGTGCCGCTGCTGTTGCAGCTGTTCTTCTGGTACGCGCTCATCACCGAGAACATGCCCGGCCCGCGCCAAGCGCACCACCCGCTGCCGGGCGTGTTCATTTCCAACCGCGGCCTGAAGGTGCCAGGGCTGGAAGGCGCCTCGCTGGATTGGGTGCTGGGCGGACTGGGCCTGGCGATTGTCGCCATCCTGTTCCTGGGCCACTGGGGCAAACAGCGCCAGGAAGCCACCGGCCGGCCGTTTCCGCTGGGGCGCTTCGCCATCGGCCTGCTGCTAGGCCTGCCGCTCGCGGGCTGGCTGGCCAGCGGCGCCTCGCTGACGCTGGACATGCCCGAACTGAAGGGCTTCAACTTCACCGGCGGGCTGACCCTGACGCCGGAATTCGCCGCCCTGCTGCTGGGCCTGGTGATCTACACCGCCGCCTTCATCGCCGAAGTGGTGCGCTCGGGCATCCAGGCGGTCGGCAACGGCCAATGGGAAGCCGCGGGCGCGCTGGGCCTGCGCCGGCCCCTGGCGCTGCGCCTGGTGGTGTTGCCGCAAGCGCTGCGCGTCATCATCCCGCCCATGACCAGCCAATACCTGAATCTGTTGAAGAACAGTTCCCTGGCGGTCGCCATCGGCTATCCGGACATCGTGTCGGTGGTGAACACCACGCTGAACCAGACCGGCCAGGCCATCGAGGGCATTCTCATCATCATGGGCGCCTACCTGACGGTCAGCCTGTCGATCTCGATATTCATGAACTGGTACAACAAGCGCATCGCGCTGGTGGAGCGTTGATATGAGCAATCATATGAGCCACGCCACGCCTATCCCCACCGAAGGGCTGCCGCCGCCCAAGACCCACGTCGGTGCGTGGGCCTGGGTGCGCGAGCGCCTGTTTTCCTCGCCGCTGAACATCCTGATCACCGTGCTGGTGGCCTGGTTCCTGTTGATGTCGGTGCCGGCGCTGGTGGAATGGGCTTTCATTAAAGCCAACTACACCGCCGCCAACGCGCAGGAATGCCGCGCGTCCGTCGGCGGCGCCTGCTGGGCCTTCATCATCGAGAAGCACCGCCTGATCCTGTTCGGCACGTATCCGTACGACGAACAATGGCGTC